>JALWUJ010000130.1 GCA_027080135.1 Flavobacteriaceae bacterium
CCGTTACTATAAAAATAATCCAAAAAAAAAGCACCCTTAAAAAAGAGTGCTTGTATATATAAAGGTAGAAATATATTATTCGCCGTGTAACCAAACTTTTTTGGCTAGTAATTGTTCTTCTGTTTCAACGTGATTTTCATCAGGAACACAACAATCTACAGGACAAACAGAGGCACATTGTGGCTCGTCGTGAAATCCTTTACATTCGGTACACTTATCGGTTACAATAAAATAAAATTCATCCGAAATAGGTTCGTTTTCAGCATCTGCATCGGCTTCACCTCCACTAGGAAGTGTTACCATTCCACTTAAGGCTGTTTCGTCTGAATACGACCATTCTTGATCGGGTTCGTAAATTGCATTGTTTGGGCATTCTGCAACACAAGCGTCACAATTTATACATTCATCTGTGATTATTATTGCCATGGTTTTTCTATTTTAATTAATAATTGGCTAAACTAAAATATTTCTTTTTTTTAAGAAGTGACATCGGTCATAATTTATTCTAAAAATTAAAAATAATTTTGGTTTTTTAAAAATATAAAATTTTTTCCTAAATTTAGAAAAATTATCAGAAAATATGAATACATCCATTAAAGATAAACAGCCCGAGGTTTTACAGGCTGTTGTCATTAGATTTGTAGGTGATTCTGGCGACGGGATGCAATTAACAGGTACTCAGTTCACAGATACATCGGCAATGTTTGGTAATGACGTTGCTACTTTTCCTAATTATCCAGCAGAAATTAGAGCTCCTCAAGGGAGTTTATATGGTGTTTCTGGCTTTCAAGTTCATATTGGAAGTGTAGAAATTAGTACTCCTGGAGATAGTGTAGATTTATTAGTCGCCATGAATCCTGCGGGACTTAAAACCAACCTTGCCTCGGTAAAACCAGGACATACCATTATTGTAGATACCGATGCTTTTACTAAAAAGAATTTAGAAAAAGCACAATACGAAACCAATCCTCTAGAAGATGGAAGCTTAGAAAACTATCGAATTATCGAAGTGGCTATGACATCGTTAACTAAAGAAGCTTTAAAAGATGTTGAGGGTCTAGACAACAAAAGCATCACCCGAAGCAAAAACATGTTTGCTTTGGGAATGGTTTACTGGATGTACGATCGCTCAACTGAACACACAGTTGAGTTTTTTAATAAAAAATTTAAAAGCAAACCTCATATTATCGAAGCGAATACGAAAGTATTAAATGCGGGGTACTACTTTGCTGAAACCTTAGAGTTAATTCCTAATACCTATTCTATTTCCCCTGCAAAAATGCCAAAAGGAACCTATCGTATTGTTATGGGTAATACTGCAACTGCTTGGGGGTTCCTTGCTGCTGCCGAAAAATCTGGTTTAGAATTATTTTTAGGTTCCTACCCTATTACTCCAGCTACCGATATTCTTCACGAATTGGTAAAACACAAACATTTTGGAGTAAAAGCCTTTCAGGCAGAAGATGAAATTGCCGGAATTACTTCCTCAATTGGTGCATCTTTTGCTGGCGATTTGGCTATTACAACCACTTCGGGACCTGGTTTGGCTTTAAAAGGTGAAGCATTAGGTTTAGCAATGATGGTAGAACTTCCTTTGGTAGTGGTAAATGTTCAACGTGGTGGCCCTTCAACAGGATTGCCCACCAAAACAGAACAGTCTGATTTATTACAGGCAATGTATGGACGTAATGGCGAAAGTCCTGTTATTGTAATTGCAGCAAGTACACCAGCCAACTGTTTTGATTATGCATTTATGGCTTCAAAATTAGCCTTAGAACACATGACTCCAGTAATCTTACTTACCGATGGTTATATTGCTAACGGATCGGCTCCTTGGAAAATTAAAACCGTTTCCGAAATGCCGGAAATTAGCAATTGTATTATTAAGGAAGCCACCGATAATTGGCACCCTTACGATAGAAATGAAGATTCATTAGCAAGAAACTGGGCTATTCCTGGAACTCCTGGTTTAGAACATCGTGTAGGTGGTTTAGAAAAAGATAGAGTAACAGGAAATGTTTCTTATGTTCCAGACAACCATGAATATATGACCAAAATACGTGCTGAAAAAGTAAAACGTGTGGCTAATTATATTCCAGATATCGAACCTGAATTTGCCAAAGAAGGTGATTTGTTGGTAATTGGTTGGGGCGGAACTTATGGTTCGCTTCATTCAGCAGTAAAAGAAATGAACGAAGACGGTTTTGAGAATATTGGTCTTGCTCATTTTAATTACATTAATCCACTTCCAAAAAACACAGAGGAATTAATTAAAAAATACAAGAAAGTAATTGTTTGTGAATTAAATAACGGACAATTTGCCAATGTGTTACGAATGAATTTCAACGGAATTGAATTCCTTCAATACAACAAAGTACAGGGTCTACCATTTGGTAACACAGAATTAATTGAAAAATTTAAACAACTAGTAAAATAATTATGGAAAATACAGCTGTTAAAAAATATACCTTTAAAGACTTTGCAAGCGACCAAGAAGTAAGATGGTGTCCAGGTTGTGATGACTATGTTATTTTACGATCTATGCAAAAAGCCCTTCCAGAAATGGGTGTAAATAAAGAAGACGTGGTGTTTATATCTGGTATTGGATGTTCTTCTCGCTTCCCTTATTATGTAGATTCTTATGGGATGCACAGTATTCACGGACGAGCTCCCGCTGTTGCTTCAGGAGTAAAATTAGCCAATCCAAATTTAAGTGTTTGGGTAATTACTGGCGATGGCGACGGAATGGCAATTGGAGGAAACCATTTTATTCACGTACTCCGAAGAAACTTAGATTTAAACATAGTTTTGTTTAATAACGAAATCTACGGATTGACAAAGGGACAATTTTCACCAACTTCATTAGTGGGTCAGAAAACAAAATCGTCTCCCTACGGAAATACACAACCTCCATTTCATCCTGGCGAATTAGCAATGGGTGCGCAAGCTCGTTTCTTTGCTAGAATTGGAGGAAACACTCCAAAAGAAATGACTCAACTTTTTATTGAAGCCGAAAAATTTAAAGGAACTTCTTTAATCGAAGTGCTTCAAAATTGTGTGATTTTTAATGATGGGTGCTTTACCAAATTTACCGATAAAAATGTTAGACAAGATATGCAATTACACGTAGAACACGGTAAACCTATGATTTTTGGGAAAGAACGCAACAAAGGTATTGTCTTAAACGGTCTCAAATTAGAAGTAGTAACCATTGGTGAAAATGGAATTACCGAAGACGATTTATTAGTTCACGATGCAAAAACACAAGATCCAACATTACATCAAATGTTGGTAAGAATGCAAGAGCCAATCGTAACAGGAATCATAAGAGCTTTTGATGATGTTACTTTAGAAGAGCGTGAAGATGCCTTAACCGCTGAAGTAAAAGCAAGGTCTAAATTTAAAAAAGTAGATGATTTGTTGTTTGCTGGAGAAACCTATCAAGTAGATTAATAAAAAATACTGTTAGCTGACAATCGTCATAAGTCAGCTAACAGTTTTCAATTAACTTTGAATTCAAATTAAAAAAATATGGGATCAGAAGCCATTATTGTATTTCTAATTGCAGGAATTATTTTAGTTGCAGGAGCTAACCTTCTTTCTGGTTTAATTTCACATAAATCTGATAACCCACAAAAAAGAGAACCTTACGAAAGTGGAATGACCACCATTGGACCTACTTGGGTTCAGTTTAAGGTTGGCTATTATTTATTCGCGATTTTATTCTTAATTTTCGATGTAGAAGTTGCATTTTTAATTCCTTGGGCAGTAGTCTTTAAAGGAATTGGAGCCGCTGCTTTTATTGAAATTTTAGTCTTTCTAGTTATCTTAGGGTTGGGATTATTATACGCGTGGAAAAAAGGAGCATTGAAATGGGAGTAGATAAAAAAAGTTTTTTAAACGAAGTAATTCCTGATGGATTAAATCAGGTAACTCCAAAAGATTTCCCAGGAAAAGTTATTCCTGCCGGAAACGGAGCCAATATTATGGTAACTACTTTAGATAAAGTGATAAATTGGGGACGATCCAATTCGCTTTGGTCGCTTTACTTCGGAACCAGTTGTTGTGCTATCGAAATGATGCAAACAGGAGCTGCTCGTCACGATTATTCTCGTTTCGGTTTTGAGGTAGCAAGACCTTCACCAAGACAAGCAGATTTAATCATTATTGCAGGAACCATCGTTAATAAAATGGCACCTGTTTTACGAAGATTATACGATCAGATGGCAGAACCTAAGTATGTAATAGCGATGGGTGCTTGTGCTATTTCTGGAGGACCTTTCTTTTATAATTCTTATTCTGTAGTAAAAGGTGCCGATCACGTAATTCCGGTAGATGTTTATGTGCCAGGATGCCCACCAAGACCCGAAGCGTTATTAGAAGGAATGTTATTGCTTCAAAAGAAAATAAAGGAAGAAAATATGAAACATAAAGAAAATCCAATCGACGGTTTTGATGAAGGGAAGTAGAAGAGACAGAAGACGGATGACAGAAGGTGGAAGAATAGAGAATAATATAAGATCTGCGGAAATCAGTGAAATCTGCGAGAAAAAAATTATAAAATGAACAACAACGAATTACAAAATTTAATAGGTAGTTGGTTTCCAAATCAGGAAGCAAATAAAGTTGTTGAAACCGTACCTGAAACTGAAGAAGGAGCAGAAATAAAAGTTCCAGAAACAGTAAATCCTAGTTTATTATCTTTTTCTGAAGAAGGATCTCAGTTTTTAAATATAGCGGTTAAAAAAGAACAACTTCATGATTTAATGAAGCGGTTAAAAGAAAACCCAGAAACGAATTTCGATTACCTTTTTTGTTTAACTGGAATGGATTGGGGCAAAGAATTAGGAATTGTATATCATTTAGAATCTACCAAATATCGCCATCAATTGGTGGTAAGAGTAAACACAGATAATCGAGAAAATCCAAACTTCGATACCGTTTGTGATATTTGGAAAACAGCCGAATTCCACGAACGAGAAGTGTTTGATTTTTTTGGAATAAAATTTAATAATCATCCCAATTTAAAATACTTGTTTTTAACCGAAGGCTGGGAAGGGTATCCTTTGCGAAAAGATTATGTAGATGAAGTTAATATGGTGATTAAATAAATTGAAGTCGAAATTGAAAAAAAAGTAGCCTTCAGACGTGTCTGATGGAAAAGAGAAAAAGATAGAAGTTGGAAGACCGACGACGGAAGAAAAGAGAGAAGAAAAAAAAGATTAAAATATAAGGGAATCAGTGATCCCGAGAATTCGGGAGCGGGAAAATATAACTTTGCGGCTTAGTGCCTTTGCGAAAAAAAATGGAACCAAAAACAGTAAATAACAATTTTAAATCGGAGGAATATTTTATCAATATGGGACCTCAGCACCCTGCAACTCACGGAGTGTTACGTTTGTTGTTGACAATTGATGGTGAAATTATAAAAAAAGTAGAGCCAGATTTAGGTTATATTCATCGTTCTATCGAAAAAATGTGCGAGCGTGATAGCTATCAACAAATTGTTCATTTGACAGATAGAATGGATTATTTGTCCTCACATATTAACAATGAAGCTGTTTGTTTAACGGTTGAAAATGCCCTTCAGTTAGAAGTTCCAGAACGTGTAAAAGTAATAAGAACTATTATTGGTGAATTAACCCGAATTGCCTCACACTGTCTTTGGTGGGGAGTAATGGGAATGGATGTTGGAGCATTAACTACCTATTTTTATGGTTTCCGTGATCGTGAAATGATCAACGATATTTTTGAAGAAACTTGTGGTGCTAGACTTACCATGAATTACAATATTCCTGGTGGAGTGATGTATGATATTCATCCTAATTTTATTCAAAGAACCAAAGATTTTGTAAAACATTTTAAAACCAAAATACCAGAATACGACCGTTTATTAACTGGAAATGTTATTTTTCAGAAAAGAATGAAAGGCGTAGGAATATTAAGCAAAGAAGATGCGATATCATTTGGAGCTTCAGGACCAGTTGGTAGAGGTTCGGGGTATTCTTGCGATGTAAGAAAACATCATCCTTATAGTGCTTTAGATAAAGTTACCTTTAATGAATCTCTAAAAACAGCTGGAGATTCCTTAGCACGATATGAAGTTAGAATTATGGAAATGTGGGAATCACTTTCAATCATCGAACAGTTAATAGACAATATTCCAGAAGGAGATTATAAAGTAGCCACCAATGCGGTGATTAAACTTCCGAAGGGAGAATATTACCAAAAAGTGGAAACTGCCAGAGGAGAATTAGGAGTTTATATGGTAAGTACAGGAACAAAAAACCCGTATCGTGTTAAATTTAGATCTCCTGGATTATCCAACATATCGTTATTAAATCATATTGCAGTAGGAGGAAAAATTGGAGATTTAGTAGCCACTATGGCAACATTGGATATTGTAGTGCCAGATATAGATCGTTAAGAAAAAAAATGAAATTATTAACCGCAAATAAACACAAAGAAGGCACGGGGAACACAAAGAAATTACTTTGTGACTTTTGTGAAAACCATAGTGTTCTCTGTGGTTAAAAAAATAATAATGCAATGAATATATCATTAAGCATAACGAAAACAATACACGAGTGGCTTTTTAGCATTATGTCTGAAACAGCCGCAAGTATCACCGAAATGATATTAATAGCTACGGTCTATTTAGCTGTTTTTGCTGTTTTTGGTTTGTATTTGGTTTTATTAGAACGTAAAGTTGCTGCTTGGTTTCAGTTGCGTTTAGGTCCAAATAGAGTTGGTTTTAAAGGATTGTTTCAAACCATGGCAGATGCCCTGAAATTGGTTTCAAAAGAACTAACAGGAACTGTAAAAGCCGATAAATTTTTATACAATTTAGCTCCCTATTTTGTAATTGTTTCTGCTTTAATGGCGTTGGCAGTGTTTCCGTTTACACAAGAATTTCAAGCATTTGATATTAATATAGGTATCTTCTTTTTAATCGCTATTTCTTCTATTGGAGTTATCGGAATTTTAATGGGAGGTTGGGCTAGTAATAATAAATTCGCCTTAATTGGTGCCATGCGAAGTGGTGTACAAACCATTAGTTATGAGCTTTCTGTGGGTCTTTCTTTATTAACCATGGTTTTAATTACGGGAAGTTTGCAGCTTTCAGAAATTGTAGAAGTCCAAAAAAGTGGTTGGCTAATTATTCAGGGGCATATTCCTGCTATCATTGCATTTATGGTGTATATGATTGCTGGAACAGCTGAAACTAACAGAGCACCTTTTGATATGGTAGAAGCAGAATCTGAACTAGGAGCAGGTTTTCACACCGAATATTCAGGAATGAAATTCGCCTACTTCTTTTTGGCAGAATTTATCAATATGTTTATTATCGCAGCCATTGCAACAACGATATTTTTTGGAGCTTGGTTGTCACCGTTTGGAATTACAGAATCAATTCCGTGGTTAGGCGTTTTCTGGTTCTTAGGAAAAACATTGGTGATTGTATTTTTAATGATGTGGTTTCGATGGACATTTCCGAGGTTAAGAGTAGATCAATTATTAACTTTAGAGTGGAAATATTTGCTTCCTATAAATTTAGTAAATATTGTGATTATGGCATTTGTGGTTTGGCAAAATTTAATAATTCAGTTGTAAGATGAGCTATTTTTCAAATATATATAAAGGAGTAAAAACACTGTTAACAGGTATGAGTGTTACTGGAAAAGTGTTTTTAAATTCAAGAAAAGGTTCCATTACACAACAATATCCAGACAATCGGGAAACCTTAAAAATGTTTGATCGTTTTCGTGGAGAAGTAGTCATGCCTCACGATGAAAATAACGAACATCGTTGTACAGGTTGTCAGAAATGTGAAATAGCCTGCCCTAATGGAAGTATAGAAATTATTTGGGATCGGAAAGTGAATCCTGAAACAGGAAAAAAGAAAAAAGAAATAGACCAACATATTTATCATTTAGGACTTTGTACGATGTGTGGTTTGTGTATAGAAGCTTGTCCGACAGACGCAATTGTTTGGGCTCAGAATTACGAAAACTCTGTTTTTGATAGATCGCATTTAACAAAAGTATTGAACCAACCAGGTTCTAAATTAATGGACGGAGTAGAAGACTAAAATTATGGAAAGATATATATTTTACATAGTAGCAGCAATCATGATTATTTTCGCAATCGCTTCGGTGAATAGTCGGAAAATGATGCGTTCCGTAATCTACCTATTGTTTGTTTTAATGGGAGTTGCCGGTATTTTCTTTTTAATAGATTATAACTTTTTAGCAGGGGTTCAACTAACAGTTTATGCTGGCGGAATTATAGTGTTAATGATATTTTCCGTTTTGCTTGTTCACCATATTGAATTGGAATTACAATTAGCAAAAACTTCCAAACGAATTTTAGCAGCCATTGCATCTTTAATAGGTATCGGCGTGTTTTTATTTACGATATATTCTTATGATTTTAAGGTTGTTGAAAATTACAATACCACCACCACAGAGCAAATAGGAGAAAAATTATTGAATTTTGGAGATGGCGGATTTATACTTCCTTTTGAAGTGATTTCGGTATTATTATTAGCATCAATGATTGGGGCGATAATTATTGCAAAGGGGAGAAAGTTGGAGGAAAAAGAGACAGAAGACGGAGGACAGAAGTAAATAGAAACTAAGTATGAAGTTTAAGTTTGAAAAGTTAATAATTTGGGATAAGGCGATGGATTTAGGTGAAGACATTGATAAAATGGCTGATGGGTTTCCAAAAAAGGAAATTTTCAATCTTTCGTCTCAGATTAGAAGAGCAGCAGATTCAATTGCATTAAATATATCCGAAGGGTCTATTGGACAATCCAATCCTGAGCAAAGAAAATTTATGGGATATGCTATTCGATCTCTAGCAGAAGTTGTTACTTGCTTGCATAAAGCAAAAAGAAGAAAATATATTAATAATAATGAGTTTGAAAAATATTATGAGTTTTCATTTCAATTAATGAATATGATGATAGCATTTAGAAACAAAATAAATTAAATTATACTCGTATCACTACGGTCTTCAGTCTTCGGGCATTTGACCAAAATATTTAAAAAATGATTGAAGGAATCAGCATATACGAAATACTAACCCTAACAACTATCTTGTTTTTTATAGGTATTTATGGGTTTATAACAAGAAAGAATTTGATTTCTATATTAATTTCAGTGGAGTTAATAATGAACGCTTCTGTGATAAATTTTGTGGTCATCAACAAATATCTATATCCCGAAATGTTACAAGGTGTCGTATTTTCGATTTTTATTATTGCTGTGGCTGCTGCCGAAACTGCATTGGCGATTTCAATAATAATTAATTTATACAGACAAATTGGTTCGGTGGAAGTAGAGGAAACGGAAATGATGAAGTATTAAAATGAGGTCGGAAGACCGAAGATAGTTGACAGGAGAAGCTTATGTTTTCGATATTTAGAATTTAAAATGAAACAAAATACAGTGAACTATTATCGCTTTGCATCGGTCTTCGGTCTGCCGACTTCCAGCATAAAATAAATTAAACATGAACATCTGTTACATATACTTAATCCCACTTATTCCCTTAGCAGTATTTTTATTGCTAGGAATAAATAGCAAAAGAATTAAACCTGCCATTTCAGGATATATTGGTGTACTAGGATTGTTGAGTTCTTTCTCTTTATCTGTCTATGCCGCTTATCAATATTTCTTTGTTTTAGGAAAAGTAGATGGTGCTTACCCACAAATAGTAGATAAAACTGTCTGGCTGAATTTTACCGAAACCCTTCATATAGATATGGGAATTATGGTAGATTCTATTTCAATTATGATGCTAATTGTTGTGACGACCATTTCACTCATGGTTCATATTTACAGTCGTGGTTATATGAAAGGCGATGATGGTTACACACGTTTCTTTGCTTATTTAAGTCTGTTTACTTTTTCGATGTTAGGCTTGGTTTTAGCAACTAATCTATTTCAAATATATATTTTCTGGGAATTAGTAGGAGTTTCTTCTTACTTATTAATTGGATATTATTATACAAAACCTTCGGCTGTTTCCGCAGCAAAAAAAGCATTTATTGTTACCCGATTTGCCGATTTAGGTTTCTTAATTGGAATTTTAATCATGGGATATTACACGGGAACTTTCGATTTTAAAACATTAAACGCTGTTAATCCTGAAACTGGTGAGTTAGTGCTTAACTGGGCTTCCACTTCCTTTATGGGATTATCGGTCATTACTTGGGGATTGATATTAATATTTATGGGAGGTGCCGGAAAATCGGCAATGATGCCATTTCATATTTGGTTGCCAGATGCTATGGAAGGTCCAACACCTGTTTCGGCATTAATTCACGCTGCAACAATGGTTGTTGCCGGAGTTTACTTGGTGGCGCGATTATTCCCAATGTTCTATTTTGTGGAAGACTGTTTTGCATTAAATATCGTTGCTTGGGTTGGAGGAATTTCATCCTTATTCGCAGCAATCATCGCGATAACTCAAACCGATATTAAACGAGTTTTAGCCTTTTCAACTATGTCGCAAATTGGCTATATGATGATGGCTTTAGGAGTGTCGGGTTATGAAGGTCACGAAGGCGTAGGTTATATGGCTTCGATGTTTCATTTGTTTACACACGCGATGTTTAAAGCCTTGTTATTCTTAGGTGCAGGATCTGTAATTCACGCGGTACACAGTAACTATTTAAAAGATATGGGCGGATTACGAAAGTATATGCCTATTACCAATATTACCTTTTTAATTGCTGCTTTCGCAATCGCTGGTGTTCCACCATTTGCAGGTTTCTGGAGTAAAGATGAAATTTTAGTTGCTGCTTTTGAAAACAATCAACTATTATATTACAGTGGAGTTCTCGTGGCAGGATTAACCGCCTTTTATATGTTTAGAATTTACTTCGGAATTTTCTGGGGAAAAGATAGAACCTACGAACACACACCTCACGAATCGCCCATGTCTATGGCGTTTCCATTATTATTTTTAGCAGTGATGAGTGTGGTTGCAGGATTCATTCCTTTTAGTGAATTTATAACTGCAGATAACAAAGGTTTTGAAGCACATTTAAATTATCCATTAGCTGCCATTGCGGTGGGAGTTGGTGTTATCGGAATTGCTCTAGCTTGGATATTTTATAAAAAAGAGAATAGCTTATCAGATAAATACGCAAAATCATTTGGCGTGTTTTACAAATGGGCGTATCATAAATTTTATTTTGATGAATTATACTTATTCATTACTAAAAAAATAATCTTCGATCGTATTTCTGCTCCTACCGCTTGGTTCGATAAGAAAGTAGTAGATGGCACGATGGAAGGAATTGGAAATAAAACCGTAGTAGTTTCAAATAAAATAAAAGGAATCCAATCTGGTAAACTTCAAGATTATGCATTTGCATTTATTGTTGGAGTTGTCGTATTGGCGGGAGTTTTTATCTATTTATGGAAGTAATGAAAAGAAATGCCTTTGCGTTCTTTGTGTAAACGCTTTGTGCTCTTTGTGGTTCATATTTTTTTTACCACAAAGCTCACTTAGAAATCACAAAGGTCTCAAAGAAAATAACACTTTGAATTTGTTATTTGGAATTTTAAAAAACTATTAAATTGATTATGGATATATTAACGCTTTTTGTAGTAGTTCCTATCGTTACAGTTTTGGGGTTGGTTTTCACCAAAAACTTAAAGCAAGCAAGAACGGTTTCTATGGTTGGGAGTTTGGTTCAGTTAGCCATGGCAATCAACTTGGTTTTTGCTTATGTTAAAGAAAGAGCTGTCAACGATAGTATTATGGTCTTTACCAAAGATTTGGTTTGGTTCAAACATTTTAATATCCATTATAATATTGGAGTAGATGGTATTTCGGTAGTAATGATATTATTAACTGCTATTGTGGTGTTGGCAGGGGTTTTTATCTCTTGGAAAATGGAAGAATTGCCTAAAGAATTCTTTATTTCCTTATTAGTGTTATCTACGGGAGTTTATGGTTTCTTTATTTCCCTTGACTTATTTACCATGTTTGTTTTCTTTGAAATTGCCGTAATACCCATGTACCTTCTTATTGGTATTTGGGGTTCGGGTCCCAAGGAATATTCTGCCATGAAATTAACCCTAATGTTAATGGGAGCTTCCGCTATTTTATTAGTGGGAATTTTAGGAATTTATATGAATTCTAACGCAGATGGAGGAGATTTAACTTTCAGTATATTAGAAATTGCCAAAGTAAATATTCCTTTTGAAGCACAAAAATTATTCTTTCCAATGGTATTTGTAGGCTTTGCAGTTTTAGGAGCATTATTCCCATTTCATACTTGGTCACCAGACGGTCACGCTTCAGCACCAACTGCAGTTTCTATGCTTCACGCAGGAGTTTTAATGAAATTAGGTGGTTATGGGGTTTTTAGAGTAGCAATGTATTTACTTCCAGAAGGAACTTTGCATTGGACAGATTTCTTCCTGGTTCTAGCTGCCACGGGAGTAGTTTATGGAGCCTATGCTGCCATTAAGCAAACCGATTTAAAATACATCAACGCCTATGCTTCTGTGAGTCACTTAGGATTGGTGCTTTTTGCTTTGTTAATGTTGAATAAAACCGCTTGGAATGGAGCAATCATACAATCACTTTCACACGGATTTTTAACTGCTATGTTCTTCGCATTAATAGGAATGGTGTACGGAAGAACCCACACAAGAGACATCAACAAAATCGGAGGAATGATGAAAATATTACCCTTCATAGGAGCGATTTATGTCATCACAGGAATGGCATATTTAGGATTACCAGGATTTAGTGGTTTTGTAGCCGAAATGAATATTTTTGTGGGTGGTTTTCAACATCCAGATATGTTTCATAGAGTGTTAACGGTACTTGCGGTTTCATCGATTGTAGTAACAGCTGTTTATATTTTAAGATTGGTCGGAAAAATTATGATGGGACCTTTAGAAACCAACAATGTAGAAAATTTACCAAAAGCAACTTGGTACGAAAAAACAGGAATATTATTATTGTTAATTCCAGTGATTGCCATTGGAGTGGCGCCACTTTGGTTAAGTGATATGATTAGGGAAAGCATTCAACCGTTTATTCAAGGAGTATTAAGATAATGAAATTAACCACAAAGATCACTAAGGTTTTCACAGAGAACACAAAGAAAAATTCTTTTGAAATCTGAAAAATAAAAGACTTAGGTTATAAAAAATAAAAAAATGGATTTTAGTAGTTTTTTATTGATGAGACACGAAATGGTATTGTTAGCAATACTATTATTACTGATTATTGCTGAAATATTTATCTCTCAAAACAAAAAAGGGAGCATTGTGCATTTGGCAATTTTCCTTTTCGGAATACATACCGCTG
>JALWUJ010000131.1:0-6913 GCA_027080135.1 Flavobacteriaceae bacterium
AATCATTTTCAAAAAGTTGAGGGTCTTGTGCAAAACTTGAAAGTGATGCAAATAAAACTAAGATTAGAATTTTTATTGTTTTCATAATTTATTGTTTTATAAGTGTTTTTGAATTTTGTACTTCACCATCACAAACTAAAATGATGTTATATAAGACATAATACTTGAAGGGGGGGGGTAAAAATAAATTTCATAATTAAAAGGTTTTTATTGCCGTTTTAGTACGGCAGGTTCATAAAACACCTCAACTATGCGGGGGAGAAATAAAAAATAATTTATTTCGCTAGTGGGTTGATATTGTAAATATAGTAAAAAAAATTAAAACCATAAAATGGTGTTGCTTTAGTAAAATATTTTTATCTTTCTTTGTAATCGATTCTCTTAAATAATTAAAATGAAAAAACTATCCTACGTATTATTACTATCCCTATTTTTCTTTCCTGAAGCAAAAACGTATGCCCAAGAAATTCCACATTACGATTTTCTAGAAGTAATTGTTATTCAAAAAGCCAATAACAGCGGAAAAATAAAACGAATAAAAGTAGAAGCACAACAATCTTTAGAAGGAAAAATAATTACGGTAAAAGAAATGGAAGCTATTAAATCTACTTCAGACTTATTTAATTATATGAATGCTCATAACTGGGAATTTGTAGATAGAAAAGCGGTTACAGAACCTAATGACCCTGTTTGGATGAGCTATATTTTTAAGAAACAGAAATAATAGAATATCGAATTTCGAACTGAAAAATATTAAATTTCGAAGTTAGGAAATAAATAGCATTATGTAATTAATCCATAAAATGAAATATTTCACTTTACTCGTATTTATTGCTTTTCAATCTTGTATTCCTTTAAAAATTGCACCCAATTTAGAAGAAGGAAAGGTGTTGAAAGCAAAAAAGTTTGTTCCAGAACTTGGCAATCGCTATGTCTATGCTTTTAACGATCCTAAAGACGCAAATGAGTTTTATAAGTATGTGAATGCAAAGTTTCAGATAAGTTATGATGATTTTATTGGAAATGTTGAAATGCAATTAGACAACCAAGCCTATTACTTAACTTTCTACGAAGTAAATAAAGAAACAAAGACCATTAATCTTATTCCTATTGTAGTAGATGCATCCATGGAACAAAAAGGGCAGTACCCAATAATGACCAGTGCGGAAGTTAGTCGATCTGGAAAATGGTATATTGTTTTAACGGTAACCGATGATAAGATGAAAGATGCCCTAAGACCAAATTATACCCACCAAGAAAATGTGGTAAATTATTTAATGGAACTTCAAGAGGAATACCTTTCTACGAGTAAATATTTAGAGGTTTATTTGAAGAGTAGTAAATAAAAAAGAACTGCTAGGTTTTTAAAACCTAGCAGGTCTGTATTACAATTCTAGACCTAACAGGTTTAAAAAACCTGTTAGGTCTAAGTTTTTTAATATCTATAATATTCAGGTTTATAAGGACCTTCAACCGTAACACCAATATACTTGGCCTGATCTTCACGAAGTTCGGTTAATTCAATCCCGATTTTTTCCAAGTGTAATTTTGCTACTTTTTCATCTAAATGTTTCGGTAACATATACACTTTGTTTTCGTATTTGTCTTTATGATTCCAAAGTTCGATTTGAGCTAAGGTTTGGTTGGTAAATGAGTTACTCATTACAAAACTAGGATGCCCCGTAGCACAACCTAAATTTACCAAACGCCCTTCAGCAAGTAAAATTATGTCTTTCCCGTTTACCACATATTTGTCAACTTGTGGTTTAATTTCAATTTTCTCGTGATTTTCGTTCAGCCAAGCAACATCAATTTCATTATCAAAATGCCCAATATTACAAACAATGGTTTTGTCTTTCATTGCTTCAAAATGACGAGCTTGTACAATATCTTTATTTCCAGTAGTGGTAATAATTACATCTGCATTTCCAACAACGGTTTCTAATTTTTTCACTTCAAAACCATCCATTGCAGCTTGTAGTGCACAAATTGGATCTATTTCGGTAACGGTAACAATACTTCCTGCACCTTTAAAGGATGCGGCAGTACCTTTTCCAACATCACCGTAACCACAAACCACTACTCGTTTTCCAGCCAACATTACATCGGTAGCACGACGGATGGCATCTACCGCACTTTCACGACATCCGTATTTGTTATCAAATTTAGATTTCGTTACACTATCATTCACATTTATGGCTGGCATTGGAAGCGTTCCTTCTTTCATACGGTCGTACAAACGGTGTACTCCAGTAGTAGTTTCTTCACTTAAACCATTAATTCCGTCCACCAATTCGGGATAACGATCTAAAACCATATTGGTTAAATCGCCACCATCATCTAAAATCATATTTAAAGGCTTGCGGTCTTCACCAAAGAAAAGTGTTTGCTCGATACACCAATCAAATTCCTCTTCGTTCATTCCTTTCCAAGCATACACAGCAATTCCAGCATCGGCAATGGCAGCAGCAGCTTGATCTTGCGTAGAAAATATATTACAAGAACTCCAAGTAACTTCAGCCCCAAGAGCAATTAAAGTTTCAATTAAAACCGCAGTTTGGATAGTCATATGCAAACAACCTGCAATACGTGCTCCTTTTAAAGGTTGTTCGTCTTTATATTCTTTGCGAAGAGACATTAAGCCAGGCATTTCTGCTTCGGCAAGTTCAATTTCTTTTCTTCCCCAACTTGCTAAAGAAATATCTTTAACTTTATAGGCAATGTAAGGTGTTGTTTTGGTTGACATAAAAAATTATTTTATTCCCACGAAAGTGAGAAACTTGTTATTATATTTGTTCGTTCGCTGAAAAATGAAATGTTTTATTTCTTAAATTTCAGTTTGCAAAAGTACACAATATACTTTAATATTAGATGCCTCTTTACAAAACTATAACAGTAAATCCCACAACTAAAGTCCTCATTTGGAAGATTGAAGAATCTTTTGAGGAGCTTTTAAACGAAATTACTTTAAACGAAAGAAGTAGTCAGCGAGTTAGTGGTATGAAGAGCGAATTGCACCAAAGAGGTTTTTTAAGTATTCGACATTTGCTGAAATGTGAAGGGTATTCAGACTTCGATTTGTATTATGATGAAAACGGAAAACCCCATTTAAAAGACGGAAAAAATATTTCGATTACGCATTCCTTTATTTTTTCAGCCATTATTATTAGTAACAAAGAAATAGGGATTGATATTGAAAAGAAAAGAGAAAAGATTTTAAAAATCGCTCATAAATTTACTACTGTAAAAGATTATCAAAAGTTGCACTATAAAGATGTTCAGATTAGAAAACTAACCATTGTTTGGTGTGCAAAAGAAGCCATTTATAAAAGTTTTAACAGGGTTGGATTAACCTTTTTAAACCATATTTATGTGTATGATTTTAGTATGTATTACAACGATACTACTGCTAAAGTTGAATTTGAAGATAAGAAAGAACGCTATAAAATTTGTTTTTTAGAATTTGAAGGATTTGCCTGTGCTTATTCTTTGTTAATTGAAAAGAAGAATGACTAAAAACCTCATTAAAACTTTCAATTCTGAAAAAATAAAAGGTAATAAATTATTAGCTATTTTAATAGATCCGGATGTTTTTAAAATTTCTGAAACAAATACGTTTTTAGGAAAATTACCCCAAGAAACCACACACATTTTTGTTGGCGGAAGCACCGTAGAAATTGGTAAAACCGAAGCCTTAGTTTCAGAATTAAAAAAAGAAACACAGCTCCCCATTTTATTATTTCCAGGAGACGAAACTCAAATTACAGACCATGCAGACGGCTTGTTGTTTTTGTCTTTACTTTCGGGAAGAAATCCAGAATATTTAATTGGTCAACAAGTAAAGGCGGTTTCAAAACTTAGAAATAGCAATATTGAAGTTATTCCAACAGGTTACATTTTAATTGATGGCGGAAATCAATCTTCGATAGAAAGAGTGAGCAATACAAAACCGATGCTTCAAAGTGAAATTCAAAAAATTGTGGATACTGCAAAAGCAGGTGAATATTTAGGATGCAAACTTATTTATTTAGAAGCAGGAAGTGGAGCAAGGATTTTGGTGCATCCCAAAATAATTTCAGCGGTTAAAAACGAAATAAATATCCCTTTAATTGTTGGCGGCGGAATAAAAACCGAAAAACAAAAACAAGAAGTCTATCAAGCTGGAGCAGATTTGGTAGTAATGGGAACTGCTTTTGAAAATATTTAATGAAATGAATTCAATTTTAGACTTTTTTCTAGAACCTTATTTAAATGCCTCTGCATTGAATATTTCATTGGAATTTATCGCTGCGGTTTTTGGAATCATCAGTGTTTTTTACGCAAAAAAAGAAAATATTTTGGTCTATCCAACTGGAATTATAAGCACAGGACTATACGTTTATTTACTTTCGCAATGGGCATTATATGGCGATTTAATTATTAATATTTATTATACAATTATGAGTTTGTATGGTTGGTATATGTGGACTCGAATTTCTGAAACTTCTCATGAACCCATAAAAATAACACGTACAAAACATATAGATAAACTAAAGGCTTTTGCTATTTTTGCATTCACTTCAGTTTTTGTAATTGTGGTGTATCGATATTATGAGGTAATGCCCGATTTAAGTTTTTCGGAAAGTGTAAGTTATGCATTTCAGAAAATAACTTCAGGAAATTTAATTGAATTTAGAAAAGCAACGCCGTACATAGATACTTTTACAACAGCTGCAGCATTTGTCGCTATGTGGTTAATGGCAAATAAAAAGATTGAAAACTGGACTTTTTGGATAATTACTAACATTGTTTCCATACCGCTTTATTTTGTAAAAGGGTATGGCTTAACAGGAATACAATATAGCATCTTTTTGGTGTTAGCATTTTTAGGATATAAAGAATGGAAGAAAAACTTAAACAACAGAGAGCAAATTGTATTAAAGTAGTAATGTTTGGTCCTGAATCTACAGGAAAAACAACTCTTGCAAAACAATTGGCAAGACATTATAATTCGGTTTGGGTGCCTGAATATGCACGAGAATATCTTCAAAAAAAATGGAACGATAAAAGAGAAACTTGCTCTCAAGAAGATTTACTTCCTATTGCCATTGGACAAATGAAAATAGAAAATGAATCGGCTCAAAAAACAGATACTGTACTTTTTTGTGATACCGATTTGTTAGAAACCAAAGTATATTCTGAAGAGTACTACTCAGGAGAATGCGACCCATTATTAGATAAATATGCGGTAAAAAATAATTATGATTTGTATCTGTTAACTTATATAGATACTCCTTGGGAAGCAGACGATTTGCGAGACCGTCCCGAATTAAGACAAGAAATGTTCGATGCTTTTGAAAAGGCACTTAAACAATATAACAGACCCTATATTGTATTAAAAGGAAGCAAAGCCGAACGATTGAAGAAAGCGGTAAAACACATAGACTATCTATTAAATAATAAATCTTGAAATTAACAAAAGAAGACATAAACTATTTAAGAAAACAAGGTTTAACTACCGAAAATATTTATCATCAGTTAGAGACCTTTTTGTTGGGTATTCCTTTTATAAAACTTGTAACTCCAGCCTCAATTGGTAACGGAATTGAGCAGATTTCTGAAAAAAACCAAGAAAAACTAATTAATTTTTACGAGGAGAAAAAAGAAGAAATAGAAATTGTAAAGTTTGTACCAGCCTCAGGAGCTGCAACCAGAATGTTTAAATTTCTTTTTGAATTTTTAGAAGATTATAACTCAAACGAAGAAACTTTAAGCAAATACATTAAAAAAGGAGATCACCAATCACTTTTTACTTTTGTAAACTCAACCAAGCATTTTGCTTTTATTAATGAAGTCCGAAAAATAATTAGAAAGCAGTACCCAGAATTTAAACGAGCAACCAAAGGAGAAAGAGCAATTATTTTGGTTAAGACTTTATTAGGAGAAGACGGACTTAATTATGCAAATTTACCCAAGGGCTTAATTCCGTTTCATAAATATAAAAAATATGCCACTACTGCTTTTGAAGAGCATTTATACGAATCGGCATTTTATGCTTCAACCAGAAATAATGTGTATTTACACTTTACTTTTTCAGAAAAACATGTTTCCTTTTTTAAGAAAGAATTTGAAGCCATAAAAAATAGAGTTTCTAAAAAAACCAAAACCGAATTTCATATATCGTATTCATTTCAGAAAAAAGAAACCAATACCATTGCAGTAAATAATGATCATACTTTGTTTAGAAATTCCAAAGGAGAACCTGTTCTTCGCCCCTCAGGACACGGAGCTTTATTAGAAAATCTTAACGATGTAGATGCAGATATTGTTTTTATAAAAAACATTGATAATGTAATTATACAAGAATATGTAGAGGAAATTGCCCATTACAAAAAAGTGTTAGCTGGAAAATTAATTTGGCTTCAAAGAAAAATATTTGCTTATATCAATTTGTTAAAAAAAGAAGATGTTTCACAAGAAAAAATAAGCGAGATAAAATCTTTTCTTTGGAAAGAATTAAACATAAAAGAACTGCCTAAAACCACCAATAAATTTATCGAAATTTTAAACAGACCCCTTCGAGTTTGTGGTGTGGTTAAAAATACGGGAGCTCCAGGTGGTGGTCCTTTTTGGATTATTAATGAGGATGGCGAAACCTCTTTGCAAATAATAGAACTTTCTCAAATAAATCCTGAAAACCAAAGACACCAATCTATGATTTCAGAAGCCACTCATTTTAATCCAGTAGATTTGGTTTGCGGAATAAGAGATTATCAAGGAAATAAATTTGATTTATCTAAGTTTGTCGATCCTAATTCTGGAATTATAACAAAAAAATCACAAGACGGAAAGCCTTTAAAAGCTTTAGAACTTCCGGGGTTGTGGAATGGAGCAATGGCAAAATGGAACACGGTTTTTGTTGAAGTACCCTTAC
>JALWUJ010000131.1:6923-13342 GCA_027080135.1 Flavobacteriaceae bacterium
GTGAACGATTTGTTAAAAAAAGAACATCAACCCAATTCATAAAATTCCAAATTTTTTTGGATAGAAAATGAATAAAGAAATTATTTATAAAGAATTAGAATTTAAGGCGGTTAAAAGTAGCGGCCCTGGAGGACAACATGTAAATAAAACAGCTTCGAAAGTAGAAGTTTATTTTCATATCAAAAATTCTAATGGACTTTCAGAAGAGGAAAAAGAACAACTTTTAATCAAACTTTCCTCTAAAATTTCAGCAGAAGGATATTTTAAAATCACTTCCAGTGAAACTAGAAGTCAACACCAAAACAAAGAGTTGGTAGTGCTGCGTTTATTCGAAATTTTAAAAGAGAATAGCAAAAAAAACAAAGCTCGAAAAAAAACAAAACCTTCTAAAGCTTCTATAGAAGAACGTCTAAAAAAAAAGAAAAATACTTCGCTTAAAAAAGTTAACCGAAAACCACCAAAGATTGAATAAATAAGTATCTTTGCACTATCTCAAAGGGGTGCTAAAATTTATATTGAAGCTGAGATTATACCCATAGAACCTAGAACAGGTAATGCTGTTTAGGAAATAACGAGAGGATTTCCTTTCAAATAAAATAAAATCAATAATAAGAACAATTCCCCCTTTTGTTCGTAATGTTTTTACGAATGAAAAAATTTATTATTTCAATTAGTTTAGGGCTACTATTTTTAAACTTATCTGCTCAAGAAAAAAAGACTGATACCACAACAGTTGAAACCTTAGATGAGGTGTTAATACAATCAATTAGAGTTAAAGCAGACTCACCTATCACTCATTCCAATGTTAGTAAAGAAGAAATTTCTAAACGAAATTTAGGGAAAGATATACCGGTGCTTTTAAATTATTTACCTTCAGTTGTAACTACTACCGATGCTGGAGCAGGAGTGGGTTATACCTATATTCGAGTTAGAGGCAGTGATGCTTCAAGAGTAAATATTACCATCAACGGAATTCCGTACAACGATGCCGAAAGTCAAGGAACTTTTTGGGTAAACATGCCCGATTTTGCATCATCAATAGAGAATTTACAATTACAAAGAGGAGTAGGTACATCAACTAATGGGTCGGGTGCTTTTGGTGCAAGTTTAAACATTTTAAGCGATGCTGTTTCGGATAAAGCTTATGGAGAAATTGGAACTTCATTAGGCTCTTTTAATACTCAAAAATACAACCTAAAATTTAGTACAGGTTTGTTAAATAACCATATAGAGTTTTCTGGAAGATTGTCTAAAATTATTTCAGATGGATATATAGATCGTGCATTTTCAGACCTAAAATCGTATTTCTTACAAGGAGCTTTGGTGAGTGATAATACTTTGATAAAAGCCTTGGTTTTTGGAGGAAAAGAAATTACTTATCAAGCTTGGTATGGTATCGATGCAGAGACTCTTGAAAGCAACCGTACTTTTAACCCCGCAGGTATGTACATCGATGAGGAAGGGAATATTCAATTTTATGACAACGAAGTAGATAATTACTCACAAGACCATTATCAGTTGCATTGGAATCAACGTATAAATAATAATTGGTCCACAAATTTAGGATTAAATTATACCTACGGAAGAGGTTATTTTGAGCAATACAAAGAAGATCAAGATTTTGAATTTTACAATTTTACACCCATAGAAATGGGTGGAGAAATTATTAACCAAACCGATTTAATAAGAAGACGTTGGTTGGATAACGATTTTTATGTAATCAACGCCAATGTAAATTATAAAAAAGAAAAATGGAATATCAATTCAGGAGTCTTTTATAGTTTTTATGATGGCGATCATTATGGCGAGGTAATTTGGGCTAAATATGCAAGTAATTCAGAAATAAGAGATCGATATTACGAAGGAAATGGAAAAAAAACAGAAGTTACTTTTTTTGGAAAAGCCACTTATAGTATCAACGAAAGATGGACAGTTTTTGGCGATCTTCAAGAACGATTAGTAACCTATAAAACCAATGGAATAACCTCAGATAAAGTACCTTTAGATGTAAATGAAAAGTATGCTTTTTTTAACCCAAAAGCTGGTCTAACTTTCAAGCTAAATACACATAACCAATTATACACCTCGTACGGTAGAGCTCAAAGAGAACCAAGAAGAAGCGATTTTGAAAACGGTGTAATTAAAGCAGAAAAACTAGACGATTATGAACTAGGTTGGCGTTTTGCTTCAGAAAATAAACAAACAAAAATTAATACCAACCTTTATTATATGAACTATAAAAATCAGTTAGTTCTCACAGGAGCTATTGATGATGTTGGTGCACCTATTAGAGAAACTAGCGGAAGCAGTTACCGATTAGGATTAGAAATTGATGCTAATTTTACAATATTAAAAAACCTTCAAATAAATCCTAATATATCATTTAGTACTAATAAAAATAAAAATTTTGTAACTTCAAGAGATGGAGAGTTGGTAAATTTAGGAACTACTAATATTTCATTTTCACCAAGTATTGTAGCTGGAAATAGTATAGAGTATAGTCCTTTAAAAAACCTACAATTAGCTTGGCTAACAAAATATGTTGGTGAACAATATATGGGTAATATAGATAGCGAAACCTCAAAATTAGATGCTTATTTTACTAATGACTTTAATGTGGTTTATACCTTAAATAATATTCCAGTTGTAGATGAAATTATTTTAAAAGGTTTAATAAATAATATTTTTAATGTAGATTATATTTCCAACGGATATTTTTATACCTACGATGATACTTGGACAAATCCAGACACGATAACAACTATAGAAGGTGCAGGATATTACCCTCAAGCAACACTTAATTTCTTACTGGGTTTAACGGTAAAGTTTTAATTAAAAACATTAATAGTGTTCCCGTCTCTTACTACTCTAAATTGAAGCATAGGGTACTTAGAGTTATCTTCGGGAGAATATTTGCCAGTTACAATGTCGTATTTATTTTCATCATCGCATTGGCAAGTAGCTACAATTCCAGATACTTGCATTTTAGAACATGAATTTGGAATATGATTAGGGTCACTTAACTCAAAAGCAGTGTAAAGATCATTGTTTACATTATATATTACAATGCCTTTTATTCCTTGATTATTTATAATAACACTATTTCCTGGAAATTTTAAAGGATTATATTCGGGTAAATTTAAACTTAAACTAAAATTTACTGAGGGTACATTTAGATAAGGGTTAATATTGGTGTTATCGTCGTTACTTTTGCTGCAAGACACAAGAGTAAAAACAAAAAGTAAGGATAATAAAAATGATTTCATATTCGTGAATATTGGGGCTCAAAAGTACAAAAAACAATTCTATACTATAATAATTAAAAAAACAGTTTAATTTTTAGTCTAAATTTTAAAAGTAACCACAGGCATATTAGCATGATTTACTAAGTCTTCACTAATACTTCCATTAAAAAAGTGAGAAATTCCTTTTCTACCATGGGTACCTAAACCTATGAGGTCGGCGTTAACTTCATTGGCAAAATTTAAAATTCCTTTTTCAACAGAGGTATCGTTATAGATAGCTACAGAAATGTTTTCAAAGTCTGTGTTTTTACTAAAATCTTTTATTTTCTTGTTAATTTCTGTAGTTGTAACAAAATCGTTTGGGGTATTTACATAAAGTAAAGTTAATTGAGCATCTGCAATTTTTGTTATTTTCTGAACTTTTTTAAAGACATTTTTACATTCTTCAGATAAATCTGTAGCATATACAAAATTATTTATTTGAAAATCAGAATGCTCATTTTTAATAACTAATACAGGAACATCTGAAGTTCTTACCACTTTTTCGGTATTGCTGCCAATAAACATTTCCATAAAGCCATTACCTCCATGAGAACCCATAATAACAAGATCCACATTTTTTTCTTTAACGGCTTCCCTTACATCACTATAAACTTCTCCGTGACCAATAAGAGCATCGTGAATTAGCAATCCTTCTAAATAAGGTTTTTTTAATATTTCTTCAAAATGTTTTTTTGCTAATTGAATGAAAAATAACGATTCTGGCATAGCACTGGTTTCACTAGAAGAAGCTAAGTGAAGGGGTAATTCTAGTGAGTTTAACACATAGATTTCACTACCGTTTCGTTTAGCAATTTGAGCAGCAACTTTTAAAGCGTTTTCTGCTTGTTCTGAAAAATCTGTGGGAACTAATATACGTTTCATTTGATGTTTTTTTTAAGCTTGTTTTAAGAGTTTTAATTTACAAAAATAAATTGGAATAATAAAGGTTTTTTTTAAAGCTTAAAAATCACTATATTTGCACCGAATTTGATAAGAAAACTAGCTGAGGGGACATAAAGTCCCCTCTTTTTATAGTTAAATTTGATGAAGGAAAAAGTAAAAAAATTGCTTGAGCAAGCTTTAGAAGAAAATAAATCGCTGTTTTTAATAGATTTTAGTATTTCAGAAAGCAACCAAATAAAAGTCGTGATAGATGGCGACCATGGTGTTACGGTAAATGATTGTATAGCGATAAGTCGTGCCATAGAACACAATTTAGACAGAGAAGAGACCGATTTTTCATTAGATGTTGCTTCCTCAGGTGTTTCTGAACCTCTTTCAATACCGAGACAATACAAAAAAAATATAGGGCGAAAATTAAAAGTTAAAACCCAAGACCAAAAAACTTTTGAAGGAACCCTTTCAAAAGCAGACGATAAAAAAATAGAGCTACAATGGAAAGCTCGTGAACCCAAACCTATAGGAAAAGGTAAAATAACCGTACAAAAAGAAGTTGTACTAGATTATAAAAATATTGTTGAAGCAAAAGTGATGATAACATTTAATTAGAAGGATATGGAGAATTTAGCATTAATCGATTCTTTTTCAGAATTTAAAGATGATAAGTTAATTGATAGAGTAACATTAATGTCTATTCTAGAAGACGTTTTTAGAAATGCATTAAAAAGAAAATTTGGAGATGATGATAATTTCGATATCATTATCAACCCCGATAAAGGAGATTTAGAAATTTGGAGAAACCGTGTGGTAGTTGCCGATGGAGAAGTGGAAGACCCCAATCAAGAAATTTCATTAAGCGAAGCACAAAAAATCGAATCGGATTACGAAATTGGAGAAGATGTTGCCGAAGAGGTAAAACTTATCGATTTAGGAAGACGTTCTATTTTGGCTTTGCGTCAAAATTTAATTTCAAAAATTCACGAACACGATAACACCAATATCTTTAAATATTTTAAAGAATTAGAAGGCGAAATATATACCGCAGAAGTACACCACATTAGACATCGTGCTATTATTTTATTAGACGATGAAGGGAATGAGCTAGTCCTTCCTAAGGATAAGCAAATACCTTCAGATTTCTTCAGAAAAGGAGATAATGTAAGAGGAATTATTGAAAGTGTAGAATTAAAAGGTAACAAGCCATCTATTGTTATGTCTCGTGCTCACCCTAAATTCTTAGAAAAATTATTCGAACAAGAAATTCCAGAAGTATTTGACGGTTTAATTAACGTTAAAAAAGTAGTTCGAATTCCAGGTGAAAAAGCCAAGGTAGCCGTAGATTCTTACGACGATCGTATTGATCCAGTAGGAGCTTGTGTGGGCATGAAAGGATCTCGTATTCACGGAATTGTTCGTGAATTAGGAAACGAAAATATCGATGTAATAAACTATACTACCAATACACAACTATTTATTACTCGTGCCTTGAGCCCAGCAAAAGTAACTTCAATTAAGTTAAATGAAGAAACCAAAAGAGCCGAAGTAATTTTAAAACCAGAAGAAGTTTCAAAAGCCATAGGTCGTGGAGGTCATAACATTCGTTTGGCAGGATATTTAACAGGTTACGAAATAGATGTGTTAAGAGAAGGAGCCGAAGAAGATGTAGAACTTTCAGAATTTAGCGACGAAATTGAAGAATGGATTATCAAAGAATTTGAAAAAATTGGTTTAGATACCGCAAAAAGCGTATTGGAAAACAGTCTTGCTGAATTAGTGAAAAGAACCGATTTAGAGGAAGAAACTATCCAAGAAGTAATAAATATATTAAAAGAAGAATTTGAGGAATAGTTAAAATATTTAACTACATTTATTCAAATTTAAAGTGAAAAACAGGAGAAAGCATTTTTATGGCTGAAGTAAAAAAAAGGAGACTAAATACTGTACTGCGAGAATTTAACATTTCGTTAGATCGAGCTGTGGAGTTTTTAAGTTCAAAAGGGTACGAGGTGGAGTCTCGACCTACAACAAAAATTTCGAATGAGGAATACCAAGTTCTTTTTGAAGAATTTCAAATAGACAAAAGCAAAAAGGTAGCCTCAAAAGAAGTAGGTGAGGAAAAACGAAAAGAAAAGGAAGAAATTCGTTTGGCATCGGAGCGAGAACAAGAAGAAAAACTTCGGAAAGCAGAAGAAGCTAAAAAAGTAATTAAAGCCGAAGTAAAACTTGACGGAC
>JALWUJ010000132.1 GCA_027080135.1 Flavobacteriaceae bacterium
GAGTAATTGCTCCTGTATGGGTTTGCCAATCGTTTCCGTTATCGTCTGCAAAGTTTTCTACTCCTGGATCATACGTAGCTACTGCTCCGTTGGGTACAAAATTAGCCGTTGTATGATGTCGTACTATCGTCTGAAGATCATAAACTCCTTCTCTTGTTGAACCACTCATTGGTGAACCTAAAACACTAAAACCATTGACTCCTACATTAGTGGTTTCTTTATTAACTACTATGTTTCCTGTTTTGGTTACACTCGCATTATCATTTACTTGTACTAAACTCCCTCCGTTTTGTATGTTTAAATTTCCGTTTACGGTAATATCTTCTTGTACTCTTACATAATCTCCACTATCTATAATATAAGTAAAACCACTATTGATAGTTAATGAACAAGTACTTATTACTCCATTAAATCCTGATGAAAAATTCCCGTTAACTATCGCATTCATCGTATTGGTTGGTACTCCATTATCCCAAGTGGTTCCATCCCAAGTGGTGGTTCCTCCTCCACAAGTTCCCATACTTAGAACTCCTGCTGCTCCAAAGTAGAAATCACCGTCTAATTCTGTAAAGTTTCCGGTTAGGGTTACATTTGTACCAAAGGATCCTATGATTGTTGGGGATACTTCGGTTAAAGTTCCTCCTACTTCTCTTCCTACTAATAAATTGGCTCTTACATTTCCTGTGGCAGCTTCCCAACCTGCTATTTCTGCTTCGGTAAAATAAAAGGTGACTGATACATCACCTGTCCCTACTGCATTGGCTGGTGTTATGGTAAATACTTTATCCATTGCTAAATCTGGTGCACTACTTCCGTTATAGGATTGAGCTCCTGTTCCTGATCTCGACACCGATACTGCTAAACAGCCATAATCGTCTGCTTGGTTGTTGGTAATGTCTAACATTACATTTCCTGTAGCAGAATCATTCGTGTAAATGGTTCCTGAGGTTGATAGGGTTTGAGTATCATTGGTTGTTCCTGTGTTTACAGCCGTTTGTACGCTTGTACTTACATTTGTTGTTACAGATACATCATCGAGCATAAAGGTAAAAGCATCAGCAGAAACTACATGATATGTAATATAAATATTTTGTCCGTCGTAGGCAGATAAATCATAGACATATTCAGTCCAATTTATAGGAGCTTCCGCATATGGATTTGGTGTAATATAAGTAAAGCTTCCTGGATTGGTATTAGTAGTTGAAATTCCTACTTGAAATCGTTCTAATCCATATTGATTGGTAACAGATTTCGCCCAAAACCTTAACTCACTTCCTGTACCATTAAGTGTTATTTGGGGTGTAAAAATATAATCATCGTTTAAAGGCGTTCCACTAACATTACCAGTAGAATCAAAACAATAATACCCTTTTGATCCCGTATGAGTATCAAAGTTTGAGCCAACTGCTGTGGGTGTCGCTTGACTTGGATTAAAAACTATAAAAGTACCTGTATAACCTTCATTCGAAAAATTATAAGTAGTAGAACCATAAGTAGAATCTCCATCACCATCTAACATAGTCCAACCTCCTATTGGGCTGATACTAAAATCAGTGTAAGTCTCAAACCCATCTGAAAATACAGTACTTAGTTGAGAAGCTATTGGTACCACATCATCATCGTTTATTGTTAGGGTGTAGGTATTTGAACTTAAATTTGCAACTGCATCTCCGCCATTGGCATTGACTGTAAAATCTATGATTACAGTTTCATCTGCTTCAATAAAACCGTCATGATACACCCTTAATGTCATAGTTTGTGGAGCATTACTTCCTGCTGGGAATGTCACACTTGGGGTTAATAAATCGAAATCTAAACTCGAGGTAGCTGTGCTTGTTCCATTTATTGAAAAGGTTACATCGGCATTGGCAGAAGGTGCTTGACCAATTGTTAAAGTTACATCAATATCGGTAAAACCACAATCGGTATTCTCTAGAGTTGTTCCTGATGTGGTTTGAAAAGATATTTGTGGAGCATCTGGAGCAACTTTAAATACTCCAACTACCCCTTTTCTTCCACTGTTATAATATTCATCTATAAACCAAAAAGTTTGATCGTCGTTAGGATCAATATCAACTTTACTATAATCACCATATCTTCCTGCGGTTCCAGGAATATCTCCATTTCCTGCTGCTATAGATTGTTCTGCAATAGTCATTGTTCCTAATGGATCTGAAGCCATCCTTCCTGTGTAAAATGTAGAAGCATATACTGTTGCTGTACTAGATGGACCTGACATTCCTGTATAACCCATTCCTATATTACCTTGATTGTCCATCATCAAACTAGCATTCCAAGCATGTTTTCCGTCTGGAGCTGTATAAGTACCTTCTTGATATAAAGACCAGGGTTGTCCATCACCACTTTGTCTAAATTCAAACCAACGAATACCTGCCAATTTTCCTGCAGAACCATCGGTATCTACCACAAAATTAAATACTGCTGAATTATGACCTGGGAATTTTCTAAACTGAGCCTGATTCATAATTGTAGCCTGTAAGGCATCTAAATCTGCTCCACCACCTGGTTGAGGTAAATTAGAAAAACTACCACCATCAAATTCAGAAATAAAAGGAGTAGTGTTTATTTGTTGTGGTGTTGCAGAAATGGTAGAATTTCCTGGTGTAACCCAATCTACATCAACTTCCCAAAGTTTTATATGATCGGTAGAAACTCCTGCCCAAGCGTCATCCTGTAAATATACAATAGGAACACTTCCTGTTGCAGGCATATCATCATTGGTAACATTAAATGCTTGAGGACTATAAAACCCATTCGTTACAATTCCTGGAAGGGCAAAACCAATAATTTGTGCAGTAGGGTTACCCAATAACATTTGATCTCTTTCTAAAGCCCATACTTGATTGGCACCTCCTGTGTTTTCTGTCATATAATAACCATCACTCCAAACCGATAATTTTTGATAATCGTTAATAGCTGATATGGTATAAACATTCCAATTTGCAGTAATTGGGTTAGGACCATCAGAAACAGCTATTTGGGCTCCTGTACCTAAAAAGCTCATTACCCATCTATCTGCTGCTTTATCATATGAAACTGTTAAATCACAACAACCGCTAGCTGGAAATATATTGGAAGTTGCTAATGGTCCAGTCAAATCATTTCCAGATTTATCATAAATGGTATAACCGGTATTATAAACTGCTATATAATGATTAG
The DNA here is from genome assembly GCA_027080135.1 of Flavobacteriaceae bacterium. Taxonomy (GTDB): domain Bacteria; phylum Bacteroidota; class Bacteroidia; order Flavobacteriales; family Flavobacteriaceae; genus Marifrigoribacter. The sequence goes on from JALWUJ010000132.1 coordinate 3,181, forward strand.
GTCCAACTGCACCTGAGGGGTCTGTAGGCTGTGAAGTAGATGAATAGGCATCAAAAACCAAACTCGGCGTTTTTCCTTGACGGCTTTGTTTAAAAGGATTTGGGTGTTTTGCTAAAATATCATCTCCTGTAGAGCCCTTACCAGGAATAGGAATGTTTCTTTTAGATCTACCATCTTTCATTTCCTTATCACTATCTTTATAAGGAATTAAATAATCTCTTGATGCTAAAGATGGCACTCTTACCATTGAAGTAGTTGTAGTAACAACAGTTGGTCCTTTAGTATTTTTATTTTGACTTATTCCTAAAAAGGAAAATCCACAAAATAAAGGAACTAATAAATAAATCTTGTAATCGAATTTTATTAAAATTTGTAGAATTTTAAACATAGCATAAATAATTTAAAATGTGTTAGTTAACAAAAATAAACTTTTTGATTAAAAAATGTTTTGTTTATCATTTAATTTTTATTAATTTTTTAAAACAAAAAGTGCCATTTCAAATAATTTGAAACAGCACTTTTTTAAATATTATATTGAATTAATTACCCTCCGAAGTCATCAAAACGTATATTCTCGTCAGGCATTCCAAAATCTTCTCCCATTTTTTGAACTGCTTTATTCATTAGTGGTGGACCACAGAAATACAATTCTAAATCTTCTGGTGCTTCATGTTTTGACAAATATTGATCTATTACTACTTGGTGAATAAATCCAACAAAACCATCACCAGCTTCATCATTAATATCACTTTTAACTTTCCAGTTATCTTCTTCTGCTGGATCTGAAAGGGCTATAAAGAATTTAAAATTTGGAAAATCTTTTTCTAAGGCTCTAAAATGGTCAATATAAAAAAGTTCTGCTTTGGAACGACCACCGTACCAATAGGTTACTTTACGATCTGTTTTTAATGTTCTGAATAAATGATATAAATGTGAACGCATAGGTGCCATTCCAGCTCCACCACCAACATAAAGCATTTCTGCATCAGAATCATTGATAAAGAACTCACCATAAGGTCCTGAAATAGTTACCTTATCTCCTACTTTTTGATTAAAAATATAAGAGGAAGCAATTCCAGGATTTACATCCATCCATCCTCCTTTTTCACGATCAAATGGAGGAGTTGCAATTCGAACATTTAACATTACTCTTCTTCCTTCAGCTGGGTAAGAAGCCATTGAATAGGCTCTTTCAACAGTTTCATCATTTTTCATAACCAAGGGCCAAAGTCCAAATTTTTCCCAATCTGGTTTAAATTTATCGGGTTCACCTGGGTGGTCTTCTGGGTGAGCCGTTATATCCATTTCAGAATATTTTACTTCGGTTTTAGGAATTTCTATTTGAATATAACCTCCAGGCTTATAGTCCATATCTTCTGGAATCTCTACAACAAATTCCTTGATAAAAGTAGCTACATTATAGTTAGAAACCACAGTAGCTTCCCATTTTTTAATTCCGAATACTTCTTCTGGAATGGTAATATTCATATTTTGTTTTACCTTAACTTGGCAAGCTAACCTAATTCCTTCTTTTAATTCTTTTCGAGTAAAATGGGGTATTTCGGTAGGTAATGCTTCTCCTCCACCTTCTAAAACGTGACATTCACACTGAATACAAGTTCCGCCACCACCACAAGCAGATGGTAAAAATATTTTTTGGTTACCAAGTGTTGATAACAGACTTCCTCCAGAAGGAACCTCTATTTCTTTTTCACCGTTAATTGTTATTTTTACAGGACCTGAAGGTGCTAATTTTTCTTTTGTAAATAATAATAAAGCCACTAAAATTAAAGTCAAAACTAAAAAGGCAACTACTGTTGCAATGACTACTCCTATGGTACTTGCTGCTAAAATCATACTATTGCTTCGTTATTTTTGAAGCCTCAACAATTTGGGTTGATGCTGTTTTTTCTTGATTGAATACTTCTGTTTTGGTATTAGCTGTTTTAGTTTCAGCTTCTTCTTTTTTTCCGTCTGTAGTTAACATTCCTCCAAAGCTCATAAAACCTATTGCCATTAATCCTGTAATGATAAATGTAATTCCTAATCCACGTAAGGGAGCAGGCACATTTGAATATCGAATTTTTTCTCTAATGGAAGCAATGGCCACAATGGCTAAAAACCATCCAATTCCTGATGATATACCATAATTAAATGCTAAACCTAAACTTTCAATTTCACGAGATTGCATAAATAACGATCCTCCTAAAATTGCACAGTTTACTGCGATTAATGGTAAAAATATTCCTAATGAATTATATAATGAGGGTGAGAATTTTTCCACTACTATTTCAACTAATTGTACCATAGTTGCTATGGTAGCAATAAATAAGATGAAGGATAGGAAACTTAAATCGTATTGTGCATATTCAGGTCCTAACCAAACCAATGCTCCATCTTTTAATATATACTGATCTAATAGCCAATTCATAGGAACTGTAACCGCTAATACAAAAATTACTGCTGCACCTAAACCAATTGCGGTTGATACTTTTTTAGAAACAGCTAGATATGAACACATTCCTAAGAACGTGGCAAATACCATATTGTCTATAAAAATTGATTTGAAAAATAATTCTAAATGTTCCATTGTTTCGGTATTCTATATTGTTACTTTAAACGTTACTGAAGGCTGCCTATTGAAGACTTCCTACTGAAAACTGTCTATTCGTCTTCTATTAATGATGTATTTCTTGAACGTTGTACCCAAATGATAAGTCCAACGATAATCAATGCCATAGGTGATAATAACATAAAGCCGTTATTTTCATAACCAAAAGCATACACTCCTGTTTTCTCAATTGGATCTCCTAAAACTTTAAATCCTAATAAAGTTCCTGAACCTAAAAGTTCTCTAAAGAAACCTACAATTACAAGTATTAAACCATATCCTAATGAGTTTCCAATTCCGTCTAAGAAAGAACGCCAAGGTTTGTTTGCTAATGCAAAGGCTTCAAAACGTCCCATAATAATACAGTTAGTAATAATTAACCCTACAAAAACTGATAATTGTTTACTTAATTCGTAAGCAAATGCTTTTAAAACTAAATCTACTAAAATCACTAAGGCAGCAACTACAACTAATTGAACGATAATTCTAATTTTTGAAGGAATAATATTTCGCAATAAAGAAATCACAACATTTCCCATAGCTAATACAAACATTACCGAAACCGCCATAACAATAGCTGCTTTAAGTTGAGCGGTAATAGCAAGAGCCGAACAGATACCTAATACTTGAATGGTAATAGGATTATTGTCTAAAAGGGGATCCAATATTAAATTGGCGTCTTTTTTTGATAAAAGTCCCATAAATTAATTGTTTTTTAAAGTTTTAAAATAAGGAACGTATAAGTTCAATTCGTCTTTAATCATTGCTGTTACACCGTTCCCTGTGATAGTTGCTCCTGCAATGGCATCAATTTTATTGTCAGTTTTTCTTTCGTTTTTTGGATCACCATTTCCTTTGGCTACTTGAATTCCAACAAAATTTCCTGAAGTATCTAACAAATGTTCCCCTGAAAAATCATCCATAAAAAAACGTTCTTTTATGTTAGCACCTAAACCTGGTGTTTCTCCTTTATGATCAAAGTAAACTCCTTTTATTACCATATTCTTATCCATTGCAACAAAGCCCCAAATAGCATCCCACAATCCTTTTCCTCTAATGGGTGCAACGTAATAAGTTTCTCCATTTACTTCACTCACAAACAAAGGCAATCTTCTTTGGTAAGAAGGGTCTTTTGCAGCTGCTTGTTCTTTTTTAATATCAATTAAATAAGCATTTTCATCTTCTGAAACTTTAGTCCCTTGGATAATAATTTGTTTGGTAATGTTTTTTGAAAAAGCTTCAGCTACATTCTTTTTTGATACAAAATTTACACTTCCTTCTTCGTTTTCATTAATTCCGAGGGCGTATAAAATATTTTGCTGTTTCTCAATTCGTTTGTTTTCATTTATATTCCCTTTTAAGCCTTGAGCAGCAAAAGCTAAAACGGAACCTACTATCACTACCATAATAATGGCAAAGATGATAGTGTAACTATTTTTTTCTGTATTAATAGCCATAATTAATTGGTTTTAACTTTTAAACGCTTCATTCTTCTTTTTATATTTCCTTGAATTACAAAATGATCGATTGTTGGTGCAAATACATTCATAAGTAATATTGCTAACATTGCTCCTTCTGGATAAGCTGGGTTAAATACTCGAATCATTACTGCCATAAACCCAATAAGAAAACCGTAAATCCATTTTCCTTTGTTAGTTTGACTAGCTGTAACTGGATCTGTAGCCATATACACAATACCAAAAGCAAGACCTCCAATTAATAGGTGATGCCAATAGGTTGTACTCATTAATCCGTAAAAACTATTGGTTTCTGCTATCCATCCTGTTGTTGCAATCCAGTTAAAAATAAGACCCATAACTAAAGCTCCTATAACTGCTGAAAGCATAATTCGCCAACTTGCAATTTTAGTGTAGATTAAAAAGATTCCTGCACATAATATTAATAAGGTAGAAGTTTCGCCAACCGAGCCTGGTATAAAGCCGTAAAACATATCCATTACTGAATGAGTCATTTCATTACCTTGAGCCAAAGCTCCTAAAATGGTTTCTCCAGATATTGCATCGGGTTGCCCTTCCATTGCTCTTGCTCCTAACACCCATACTTTATCACCACTCATCCAAGTTGGATACGCAAAAAATAAGAAAGCACGAATGGTTAGTGCAGGATTTAAGATGTTCATTCCTGTACCTCCAAATACTTCTTTCCCTATAACAACACCAAAAGCAACGGCAACAATAAGCATCCAAATTGGAATATCAACGGGTACAATTAAAGGAACTAACATTCCTGTTACTAAATACCCTTCTTCTACTTCGTGTTTGTTGATGGTAGCGAAAATAAATTCGATTCCCAACCCAACAACATAAGATACAATTACCAATGGCAAAACTGCCATAGCTCCTATTGAGAAATTATTCCAAGACCAAAATTCTGGACTAAAAAATCCACTGGATGCTCTTTGTATTTCCCCTAAAGCTAAATAGTGTTGGTATCCTGTGTTAAATATTCCGAAGATAAGTACTGGCACCATTGCCAATACTACCATATTCATCGTACGTTTTAAATCGTCTACCACCCTTATATGCGAACCAGAACTTGTGGTTTCATTGGGCGTATATAAAAAAGTATGTAACGCACTAAATGTTGTTTGCATTTTAGTACCCTCATACTTTTTCTTTAACGTGTCTAGTTTTTGTTTCATTCCCATAACGTTATCCTATTTCTTTATACATTAAATCTAAACCGTCTCTGATAATTTTTTGATGTGGTTGTTTAGACACACAAACAAATTCGGTAAGTGCAAAATCTTCTGGAGCTACTTCATACATTCCTAATGCTTCCATATTATCTAAATCTTTTACCAAACAAGCTTTTAAAATTTGCATTGGAAAAATATCTAACGGGAATACTTGCTCATAATTCCCTGTTAATACAAAGGCTCTGTGTTCACCATTGGTATTGGTGTTTAAGATATATTCTTTTTTGGGGGTTAACCAACTAAAGGTTAAAGCTCGAGTAATCGATTCTTTATTAAAAACAGGTTTTGCCCATCCAAAAAATTCGTAATCATTTCCTTCAGGAATTACTGTTACAGTATTTGGATAAAATCCTAAATGTCCTTTTAATGAAATTTTATCTCCAGAAAGTACATTTCCAGAAATTACACGAACGTTTTCTTCATTTAAACCAGAATCATAAACAAAAGTAGAAACCTCAGCTCCAATTTTTGTTTTGTAATATTTTGGCGTTTTAACCGAAGAGCCACTTAAAGCTATAATACGTTCTGCATTAAATTTTCCAGTTAAAAGCAATTCACCAATTATCACTAAATCTTGAGGTGTGATAGTCCAAACTACTTCACCTTTATTAATAGGGTCAATTTTCCCAATTTGTGTTCCTATATTTCCTGCAGGATGAATCCCAGACACTTTATGTACTAAAATATCATTCATTCCATTAAACACACTATTGCTATTTGCTCCTACTCCAACGTGAACTGTACCATTAGTTAACTTACTAAAAGCAGTTACCGCAGCTTGCAATTCTTTTTCTTTACCCGTTAAAGTAAAGTCATAATCCGCAGCTAATGGAGCCGTTGTGTAAGCCGAAACAAAAATTGCTTTTGGCATCACTTTAGGATTAGCTATTATATCGTAAGGTCTTTGCTTTACAAAAGCCCAACAACCAGATGCTAATAAATGCTTTTTAATTTCTTCTGCTTTCATTGAATCCAAATTTACAGCACCAAAATCCTTATAGACGTCTTGCTGATCGGCTTCAATTATTATTTCCTTAATCACTCGCTTGGCTCCTCTTTCAATGGTTTTGAGCGTTCCGCTAACGGGAGAAACAAATTTAATATCCTCGTTAGCCTTTGAGTAAAATATAACATCTCCTGCTTGTAACTTAGCTCCTTCTCTTACGGCTAATTTAGGTGTAATTAAGTGAAAGTCTGAGGGTCTAATAACGAAAGTTCTAGAACGAGGTGCGTTTGAAAGAGTTTTGCCTGCCTCCCCTTTTAAGCGGATGTTAAGACCTTTTTTAATCTTAATGTCTTTAGACATAGAATACTTGTGTTAAATTCTATTAAAAAAATTCCCATTTAATTTTGGGTATGCAAATTTAAAAAAATAATGCTTGAACAAGCATAAAATTAAATAAATTTCTTTTCAAATATTTAAGCTTTTTAAAAGTTGTACAATAAGGTATAATTATTGTTTATCTTTACGCCATAAATCCATCAACAATGCAAAAATTCCTGTTACTTATATATACTTTATTATTGATTTCTTTTTCCAGTAAAGCACAATATTCAGAATACATTGAACCTGACTATATTAAAACTATTCAATTTGTAGGTAACACAGACCAAAGTCAACTACCTATTATTAATCTAGGAGAACCTTTAACCTTAACATTCGATGTTTTAAATGGAGAGGAAGCAGATTTTTACTATAAAATAACTCATCATAATTTCGATTGGACTTTGAGTGATTTATCTCAAGGTGAATATATGGAAGGCTTTGATGATGTTAGAATTTATAACTATCAGAATTCTTTTAATACGCTTCAAATTTATTCACATTACATGCTTTCTATACCCAACAGAGATACTCGTAGACTTACAAAAAGCGGAAATTATATGCTTTCCATTTACAACGATGATGGTGAAATTGTATTTTCTAGAAAATTTATGATTAAAGAAAATATAGCTAGTGTAAATGCTTATGTAAAAAGAGCCAGAGATTTAAGTAAGATTGAAACACACCAAGTAGTTCAGTTTGTGGTCGATTCGCCCAACCTTCAACTTACCAACCCAAAAGAAACAGTAAATACATTAGTCTTACAAAATAGCAATTTAAAAACTGCAATTACCAATTTAAAACCACAATACACAATTGGTTCTCAATTAATATATAGGTATGATATTGAATCTGCTTTTTTAGGAGGAAACGAATTTTTATTTTTCGACAATAAAGACATTAGAGCGGCTACATCTAGTATAAGAAGAATAGAACTTACCGATATTTACAACCATTATCTTTTTACAAATGGAGCAAGATACGACAGACCTTATACTTACAATCCAGATATTAATGGTAACTATGAAGTTCGAGTTTTAAATCCAACCACTAATATCGATGTTGAAGCCGATTATGCTCGTGTACATTTTGCTCTTCAGTTTTTTGATGACATAGAAGATAAAGAGCTTCACGTTTACGGAAACTTTAATAACTGGACTATAGACGAAACAACTTATATGGAATACGATAGCCAGTACGATGTTTACCGAAATAGCCGTTTGTTTAAACAAGGTTTTTACAATTATAAATATGTACTAGTAAACAGAGACGGAACTATAGATGAAGGGGCGGTAGAAGGAAACTTTTGGCAAACCGAAAACGAATACACTGTCTTGGTCTATTTTAGAGATTTAGGTGCTCGTTATGATCGAATTATTGGAATGGGGAAGGCAAATTCTACAAGTATCAACAACCAATAAGTTACAATTCAACTACAGTATCATAACTCAATTTTTTTGTTTTATATTGCTGTAACTTTTGGCTATAATAACTACATTCTTCAATAGGATTCACATAAATATGTAAACTCATAGCACGTTTATTTTTTGAATTATGCAAACTATGAAGCCCAATATTATCATTAATATAATACGAATGAGATTCTTGCATCATCTCGCTTACTGTTAAAACTGGAACTTCCTCCTTGTTGTTTTTATATTGATTTTCAACAATACTACCTTCCACTAAAAACACCCAACAATCTTGATTGTTATGACTATGTACTGGTGTTTCTTGACCTGCTTGCCAACAAAGAAGTAATAATTCAAAATCTTGTGTTCGAGTGATGCAATTTCGGGTATAATGAGTTTCGTTCCAAGTAGCATATTTTTCAAATTCAGAAATTGGAATCTTCAATTTATCAATAATAAATTCAATTTCTTCCTTTTTACAATTTGATAATCGCTCAACTAATTCCGAAATGGTTTTTATATGTTTCAAAAAAAATAAAATTAATAATTACAAATCAATATCTTTACACCCTGCTTAAACTAAATATTCTAATAAATATTCCTTGTGAAAAGAGAACTAGCATTATTTCAGAAGTTAACAACAGAGTTTTTAAACAAAGAAATAGACGAACCCGTTGTTAAACCCTTACAGGCAAATTCACTTTGGAAAGATATAAACATTTCTCTTAAACACGAAGGTGTTTCTGAAGAAGAGTTTGAAAAAATATTGCAAGACATTGTTTTAAACACACCTAGAACTGCAACCAACAAGTTTTTTAATCAACTTTTTGGGGGTCGAAATCCGAAGGCAACTTTAGGCGATTTATTGGCGGTAATTCTCAATAACAGTATGTACACTTACAAAGTGGCGGGGCCACAAGTTGGGATAGAAATTGAAATCGTTAACCGGGTTTGCGAAATCATCAATTATCCAAAACAAAGCGGCGGAACCATCACTTCGGGAGGATCTGTAAGCAACCTCATCGCTATGTTAATGGCACGTGACAAAGCAAGTATAGAGGTTAGATACAAAAGTTTTCAAGAGAAATTAATTGGTTATACTTCGGAAGCATCTCATTATTCTATTAAAAAAAATGCAGCAATATGTGGCGTAGGAACCGAGCAAATAAGAAAAATTGCCACAGATGAAAAAGGAGTATTAATTCCTGAAGCTTTAGAAAAAGCAATCAAAAAAGACATCGCCAATAATCAAAAACCATTTTTTATAAATGCCACTGCCGGAACTACTGTTTTAGGAGCTTTTGACCCTGTTGAGGAAATGGCAGCCATCGCAAAAAAATACAATTTATGGTTGCATGTAGATGGTGCTTATTGTGGTTCTGTGATTTTTAGTAAAAAATACAAGCACCTAATTAATGGAGTAGAACAAGCAGATTCCTTTAATTTCAATGCTCATAAAATGATTGGTACTCCACTTACTTGTTCGGTTTTGCTTACTCAAAATAAAAAATACTTATACGATTCGCTTTCAATGGAAGCCGATTATTTATACCAAACCGATGGAGACGATTTTAACCTAGGAAAAACATCATTGCAATGCGGAAGACGAAACAATGCCTTAAAATTTTGGACTCTTTGGAAATCGGTAGGTACCAAAGGTTTAGAAACCATTGTTGATAATCAGTTTATGTTGGCAGATGTTGCTAGGGATTATGTAAAGAACCATCCTGATTATACGTTTTATAGTTATGAGGAATCGGTTTCGGTGTGTTTTAATTATAAAAATATACCAGCAAACCAACTTTGTACCTTATTATATGAACACGCAGAATTGGTTAT
>JALWUJ010000133.1 GCA_027080135.1 Flavobacteriaceae bacterium
GAAGTGAAATTGATATTTTGATTAAACTCTTTATCAATTTCAAAAGAAAAATCTGTTTTTGAATCAGCCGATTTTGCATTATTAATAAAATTGGTGATTCTTAATTGAAGGTCTTCAAAGGTGATTTCGGTTTTATTCATTGCCCAAATAGTATCTCGAAGTTCATAGATAGTTTGAGTTGTAAAAGAACTGATTCCTGTTAATTTAAGTGAAAGCTTGTCGCCCATATCTTTAAAACCATACTTTAGATTATCTAAAGACGAAATAATAAAAGTAAGCTGTGAACCTATGTTATCGTGTAAATCGCGTGAAATACGAAGGCGTTGTTCTTGCAGTTTATTTTGAGTTTCAATTCTTGCCAAAGCCGTTTTTAAATCGCTTTCTTTTTGAAGTTGTCTATTTTTTAAACGCTGTTGATTGTAAACCAAATACCCTATAAGTCCCAAAACAATCGCTAATCCTAAAGAGCCAAAAATAAAATAGTTTTTTTGTCTTACTTCCAATTCTCTTTCAGCCAATAGTGCTCTTTGCTGAAGAATTTCTTTTTCCTTTTTTTCGGTTTCGTATTTGGTTTCTACTTCGGCTATAATTTTTGCATTGTTTTCATTTAAAATAGAATCTTTAACTTGAATAAATTGGTGTAAATATTCGTTTGCTAGCTTGTAATTATTCTGTTGTTTGGCAATTTCAGAAAGGGTTTCATAAATTTGTTTTTCTGCGAGTTTTATTCCTTTTTCTTTGGTGATTGCTAAACCTTTATTTAAAATTTCGATAGCTCTTTTATATTGTTTTTGTGATGCAAGAGATTCCCCAAATGAAGCATAGGAAGTTGCCAAACCGTTATCATCTTTTATAGCAATTTTCATTTGGATAGATCTTTCAAAAAAGGATTCAGCTTTGGTAAAGTCTCCTTTATTTGAAAATGCCAACGCAATATTGGAAAGCTGAATGGCTTCCATTTTTTTATCTTTAATTTTCTTACTTATTTCTAATCCTTTTTGGTAAGAAGCGATGGCTTCATCGTATTTTTTTTGATAATCTAGGATGGCTCCCACATTGTTATAACCGTTAATTAAACCATCAAAATTCCTTAAATCTTCTTGAATTTCTAAAGCTTTTGTAAGGTATTTTGTGGTTTTATCAAAATCTTGTAAGTAATAATAAACCACACCTATATTATTATATGCTTGCGAAATTCCGTTTTGGTTTTTTAAAGTTTCCTCAGCTTTTAAAGCATTGAAAAGGTTGTTTAAAGCTTCGTCATATTCTGCTTTCCGAATATGAATAGTAGCAATATTATTTAGTACGACTGCATATCCTTTGGTATCGTTAGTTGCTTCAATTATTTCAAGTGCTTGATTGTAGTTTTTTAATGCTTCGGGGTAATCTGTTTTTCGTTCGTAGTAATTTCCGAGGACGTTTAAATTCATCCATTTTCCTTTATTATACTCTAAAATGGAAGCTAAATTAAATCCGCTTTCTGCAAAAATTTTGGCACTATCTAAATGAGTAACGTTATAATGTCCTGCAATTTTCTGGTATAAAATAACTTTTGAGGTATCGTTTTTAGACTCCTTTAAAACCTGTAAAAGGCTATCTATATTTGAAACCGTTTTTTGGGAATACGAAAACTGAAGTCCGAAAACCAACAATAAAATTACAATCCTATTTTTATAATTCATTTTTAATGATTGAATAGCTAAAAATAGTCAATTCAAATTAATTTCTGATTGAACTTGAAGAGATTCGCTTAAATTGTATCGCTCAAAATTATAGGTTTGAAGCCTTTTTAACCTAAAATTTATTTGAGTTTTATGAAGTGATAATTCTTGTTGAAGCTGTAAAACTTGTTGATAATGACTTCTTTTAATCCAGTTATTCTTCTTATAAAAAAATAAGAAAATCATCAAACAAACTAATAAAATCAGGGTTATTATAAACAGCATTTTGCAAGTTATTATAAGCTACAAATTAAAGTAAAAAAATACTGCAAAACCATAAGGCAAATGGCGTATTTATTTGGAAACCGTAATTACTACCGAGGTTCCTCTGTCTATTTCTGAAGTTATTTCTGCTTTTCCGTTTAGGTCTTTTGCTCTCTTCTTGATGTTGTTAATTCCGTTTCCTAAATCTACTTTATTCTTGTCAAATCCAATTCCATCATCCTTAATTTCAATTATAAATTTATTGTCTTTTTCTGAAATAGAAACTTCAATTTTAGATGCTTCTGAATATTTTGAAGCATTGTTTACCGCTTCTTGAATAATGCGATACAAATTCATTCCTTGTAAAGAAGTAAATGTATAATTTTGGTTAACATTAGATGCGATAGAAAAGGTTACTTTGCGATTATCGGAAGCAATTTTAGCCTTTTCTATAAAATTTGATATTCGGGTTTGAAGGTCTTCAAATGAAATATCATTCTTGTTCATTGCCCAAATAGTATCGCGAAGTTCGTAAATGGTGTTGGTGGTAAATCTACTTATTTTTGAGAGTCTTTGGGCAGTATCACCTTCTTTTAATTTAAAAGTAAGATTGTCTAAAGATGAAATTACAAAGGTGAGTTGCGAACCTATATTGTCGTGTAAATCTCTTGAAATTCTTAAGCGTTGCTCTTGAAGTTTGTTTTGGGTTTCTATTTTAACCAAAGCCGTTTTTAGTTCGTTTTCTTTTTTTAATTGCTTGTTTTTAAGTTTTTGTTGATTGTAAAAAAGGTAACCTATTAACCCGAGAATCAATGCAAATCCAACAGTACCAATGATAACCATGTTTTTCTGTTCTATTTTTAATTCGGATTCGGCAAGGTTGGCTCTTGATATTGCTAATTGTTTTTCTTTCTCAATAGTATTGTATTTAACTTGAGCATCTTTTATTGCTATTTGCTTGTCTTTTCCTAAAATACTGTCGTTGTATTTAGTAAATTGCTTGTAACTTTCAATTGCTATTTTATAATTTCCTATTTTTTCATTTGCATTGGAAATACCTAAATAAATTGTAGCAATATTATCCAATTGTTTGTCATCTAAAGCAGTTTTTAATATTTCATTGTATAATGCTAATGCCTTTTGGGGTTTATTAATCTTACTATAACAAAGAGCTAAGTTTTTTTTCATTGAAAAAACCTCGAAGTTACTAAGCTTATTTTTTTCTGTAATTTTTAATGTCTTTTCGAGAAGCTGAATTGCTTTGGTGTAATTTTCGTTTGCAATAAGTATGGAACTTCTTGCCGATAATATTCTAAATTCCTCCTTTTGAATTCCATTTTCTTCTACAACAACAGTTGCCTTATCTAAATATTCTATTGCTTTTTCATATTCTTTTTCACGAATAAAAATTCTTGATAACACAACGTATGCTTTTACAATATCTAATGGATATTTTTCGCTTTTAAGTGCTATTTCTAACGATTTTTCAGCATATTCTTTAGATTTCTTATAATCGTCAACCTCTTTATACAGTTCTGAAATATTTAAATATAATTCAGCTTTGATATAATTGTATTGAGTAGTATCTACATTTTTGGCAGCTTCCAACATATTAACAATTGCTTCTTTATAATTACCAAGAATTTGATAAACATTAGCAATATTGTTTTTCGCTATTAGAACTCCTATACTATCACCTTTAGCTTTCCAAAGGCTTCCTGCTTTTTTAAAGTGAAATAATGCAGAGTCCATTTCTTCCATATAATAATATGTTTCTGCTATTTCACTATGTTGATCTCCATAAAGTTTTTCAACTTTATTTTTAACTATAAAATTATTCGCTTTTTTAAAGTAATACTTTGCACTATCGTAATCTCTTATTCTTGTTTTTTGAGAAATAAGTTTGGTTAAAAACAAGCTTTTATAATAATTGTTGTTTTGTTGTTCTGCTAATTGTATCCCTTTATGAAGGTAATATTGTGCACTATCGGGTTTAGAAATATAAGTGCGTGAAGCAAAGTTGATTACACTATCTATACTTAAAGTTTTTTGAGAATACGATAAAAAACTACACAACAATAAAAGTAGTTTTAGAAATTTCATAATAAAGTTTAGTGGTTGATGGTATAAAGGTACGTATAAATCTACTCTTTTAAATTTTGTTTTAAAACATTGTCTTCAAAAATTCCAATCATTTCAATTTTTTCACTGCCTAAAATAGCATCGGTTTGGGTGTACGAAGCATCTTTTTCTCTTGTTGAAATTTGAGCGTTTACAAAAGTGGTAGTAATAAGTAATAAAATTAGGCTGGTTGATTTCATTTAAAATACGGTTTTGTAATTATGCTAATGTCGTGGCTTCTTACAAATTTTTTAAAAAGAATAGTAAATAACTGAAACCACACCAACTGCAAAAGCAATGATTATTAAAATTCTATTGATTTTAGTGATTTGTGAGTTCTTTTTTATTTGAATTGCTTTTCTGAAATACAAAAATCCAGAGATTAAAAAAGGAATTAGCAAATTAATACTCGACCAATATTCCCATTTAAAAATAACGAAAAAAGTTGCTAAAACAAATAAAATGGAAAAGGTAGAAAATATTTTATTCTTAAGTTCATCGGTTTCAATAACATTGTTTTTTGAAACAATAAATACAACCAAAAAATAAAAAACGACTAAAAATGCAGTCAAGACCAATGCAGGAAATAAAGCAACGGCTAGTGTAAAAATCCACCTTAAGGGATCTGATTTTTCTGAAGATTGAATTAATAATAACATCGTTTTCATTTTTCTATGATATTTGTTGAATCGGTCACATGTAATTCGCTATTAGTCATTCCCTTGGGTGATAAACTTTTTAACATGCTCGTTTCAAAAGTATTTAATTATAAAAGAAACCTCACACCAAGTATGAGGTTTCTAGATTGTAACTTATCCCCATAATTTTACAATCTAATTTAATTTGGTTAGAAAAAGTTATTTATAAATCGATTCGAACTGTATGAATTACTTTTCCTTTTGGGCCTTTTTCTCGACCAGTAAAATAAACTGCATTAGCTGTAAACATTGCAGGAAAGCTACCCATTGGATAAAATTCTTTTCCATCTAAAGCAACCGCATTACTCATTTTTAATTCATTAGTATTAATTCTATATACCATACTTTCTAAAAAGACTTCATTTAATTTTTTTACAGTAGTTTTTGTAATCGTTGTAGTGACACCTCCCCCTCCAAATTTTGATGTATTTGTAGATACAACTGCATCTGTAGAGAACTCTACAGGTTGGAGGTTAACTACCCAAATAAAATCATCACCATTCAACGTATATTGATAGTTTTGAATTTTAAGTTTACCCTCTTTACCAATTGGAAGTAAATAAAATGCTTTCAATTCACCTTTTGATGACACTTGCATAGCATAGGCCTCTAAATAATTATGACCTATTATCATACTATCGCTGTTTGGAAGATTAATTACTTCATCAAAATTATTATAGTTTGCATTTATTTTAAATTTTATTTTCTCATCGCCTTCACCTACTAGTTTGTTTATTAACTCTTCTTCAGTAAAAAAACTTAAATATTGCAATTGTCCATCCTTAACTTTCGCAACTTGAAATGCAGTTATCTTTTTTAATTGAAAGTTCCTATACCAACCATCAAAACCTTCCTTTCCCCTACTTAAAACATAAGAAGAACCATGACCATTAATTATTTGATAATCTCCCCATAACATTTTACTCTTAAAAGAAACAGAATCTACAAGCTTTAATTGGTCGTTAAATCGCATTAAAGTAAAATGGTCTTTTTTATCTTTCCAAAGCAAATGCTTGAGTGATTTTATGCTAGTTGGACCATTTAATGGAGCAAACAAAGAACAAAGGTTGTCGTCTTGCCCTAAGCCAGATGCAACAGTTAATGCTGTGTATGGTAAATGGTAAATTTCGTACTCCATATCATCAAAATTCAAACCATTCATCGCAAGAACTGCTACCCGGTTTGAAGCAAATTCCTGATCTTTAGTAAGGCGTATTTTTTCGGTAATAACACCAGAAGCAATTAAAGTAGCTTCTGCAGGCATTAGTAATGGATTCCCATATTTTTCTAGATCTCTGTAAAAACCATATTCAGTAGACAAAGCATCAATATCACTTAAACTTTTAAAACCTCCAGGGGTTATTCTCCAAATATCTCCCGTTTTAGGTTTTATGGATTCTTCTTCTTTAAAGCTCATACCAACATAAACACCTAATGTATACTGTTTAATCATTCTCCCACGCTTTAGTTTCATACCCGATCCAAAAGCACGACCTGCTTTTAACCATTTTCCGTTGGAAGAACTTATTTTTTCTACCTCATTTTTTGGCATATACCAAGGAAAATCTTTTGAAGCTTGATCTTTATCTATAAATTTGTCTTCTACCGAAGATTCTCCGTTTGCTAAACTTAAATTATATTCTTCTACCTGAGTACCTTCAGCTTTTGTAGAAGAAACATAAATTACTTTAATTTCATCTCCAACAATAAAAGTTCCTCCATACCTCCCGCTTCTAGAGCTTTTTGATAATTCTACAGAAGCTCTTTTAGAAATTTTTAAATCTTGTGCAATCATTGAAGTTCCCACTAATAATAGCACAAAAAATATGTTCTTAATAGTTTTCATAATCAAAGGTTTAATAATTTATCAAATTTGTTGAATTCTGTTAACTTCTACAATAGGGCAAATGACCTATTTTTTGATATTAAAAAACCGAGAGAACATAATTGTAAACTCTCGGTTTCCACGTAAAAAATCCTAACTCTAAGATTTATTTATTATTCAATTATTGCTCTAAAACTACCATTAGTAACCATTTTAGAGGTTTCATTATCAGCATTATAACCCTCAAATGAAAAAGTCCCTTCCAAAACTCCATCAGTATCTGAAGTAATATTAATTTCTCCAGGCTGTAATCCACCAACCAATGATGTTACACCATTTGATGACCAAGTTCCTAATGGAGATATTTCACCATACATAATACCATTTGTATTTGAAATATCATCACCAGTCGTGTATGTTCCTGGCCCATCATAGTTAATAATAGAGAAATTGATAAATACTCCACTATTTGTGCTTCCTTGTGCCGTTGCAATTGTCATCCCGTTGTTTGTGGTTACAGTAGCACCTATTAATGAAGCAGGATCTGTTGATGCTTCAAAACTTGATCCAGCTACCGTTGCAGTAAAAAATTCGGTTCCGTTATTTCCACCATTTCCACCATTTCCGCCACCATCATCATTATTGTCATCACTACTACTACAAGCTGTAAATAATACAACCGATAGTAACATTACTAAATACATTGTTTTTTTAATCGTTTTCATAAGTTGAGTTTTAGTTAAAATTATATGGTACAAATTTGCACCAAAACTCAAGCTGCTACAATAAGGCAATTGCCGTATTCTTAAAAAGTTAAGTGATTTATTTTTTTCTGAAGGGTTTTTATTCTGATATCTAATTTCTTTAAAAACAACTGATGCTCTTCACTTTCAGGATTAAAAGGTCGATGAAGCAATCCTTTTTGAATGGCTTCAATTTCTTTCTGAAGGGTTTGTGTTTCGGAAGAAATCCATACTTTATTAAAGGCTTCCCAAATAATCTGAACCGCGGTATTGTTTGGATGAATCATATCTTCTTTATAAAAACGATAATCACGTAGTTCGTCCATCATAATTTCAAAGGAAGCAAAGTAGGTAGATTGACGATTAACGAATAACGATTGCTGATTCCTGAATTGTTGTAATCCTGAAATTAAATGTGCTTTACTCACCGTATTTTCCACAAAACCATCTTTTAGATGTCGTACTGGAGAAACGGTGTTTATAAAAATTACTTTGGGATTTACTTCTATTATTATTGAAAACATTTTATTTAATGAAGTTGTAATCTCTGATACCGAAAGTAACTCTTTAGTAAATTTTTGCTGTGGAATTTTATAACAGTTTGCAACAATATTTTTAGTTTCCTTAAAACGATAAACCCATGAAGTTCCATAAGTAAAAACTATGTGAGTTGCTTTTAAAAAGTACTCTTTAAGGCAAAATAATTGAGTGTTTAGTTTTATTAATAATTCTTCTTTTAAAGTTGAACTCATTTCTGAATGAACTTCAAAACAATGCCATTGACCATTGTGAAAAAAAATATCTTTCTCGCTAAAGACCCTATCATTTAAAGCTCTAGCTACTAATTTTTCAATTGCAATAGGATGAAACAAGATTCCAAAAGGATTCTGAAATGTTTTGAATTTATAATACTCCAACTTGGCTCCCATATTCTCCACAAAACATGAACCTAGCAACAAGACTTCCGAAGAATAATCTATCTGATTTTCTTGAGGTGTTAAGGGTATTTTTGTTTGGAGTTTCATTTTTTTTACCACAAAGAGCACTAAGGTTTTTCACAGAGTACACTGAATTCTTATAAATATAATAATTTCATATATTAAAACTCAAATCATCAATAATAAGTATTCCCCCTTTTGAAGGGGGTTAGGGGCATGTTTTCGAGAAATTACTCAATGTAACTCCGTCCCTGCACCAAAGCCTCCGAAATTCCATCAGGGTTTTTACCTCCCGCAGTTGCAAAGAAAGGTTGTCCACCACCGCCACCTTGAATGTATTTTCCAAGCTCTCTAATTATTTTTCCTGCATCTAAATCTTTAGAAGCTACTAAGTCTTTAGAAATATAACAAGAAAGTAAGGCTTTACCGTTTTGTTTGGTTCCTAAAAGAAGAAATAGATTATTGATTTCTCCACCTAATTCAAACGATAAATCTTTAATTCCGTTGGCATCTAAATCTATTTCTTTTGCTAAAAAATTGATATTGTTAATTTCTGAAATTTCATTTTTAAGCTCCAATTTTAAATGCTTTGCTTTTTCTTTTAATAAAGACTGAACTTGCTTTTTTAAAGTCGAATTTTCTTCTTGAATAGCAATAATACTCTTTATAGGATCTTTAGTGTTTTGAAGCAGCTTAGAAATTTTTTTATAAGTGTCTGAATTAGATATAAAATAATCTTTCGCATAACCTCCTGTAATTGCTTCAATACGTCGAATTCCTGAAGCTACCGCACCTTCGTGAGTAATAATAAAATGCCAAATATCTTTGGTGTTATCTACGTGTGTTCCTCCACAAAGTTCCATCGAACTTCCAAATTTTATGGTACGTACTGTATCTCCATATTTTTCACCAAACAAAGCCATTGCACCTTCTTTTAATGCAATATCAAACGGAATATTTCTACGTTCTTCTAATTGTAACCCTTCGCGAATACGAGCATTTACAAAGTTTTCTACTTCTTTTAATTCTTCTGAAGTCACTTTACTAAAATGCGAAAAATCAAATCGCAATCCACGACTATTTACCATCGAGCCTTTTTGTGTCACGTGTTCTCCAAGTACACTTCTTAATGCTTGATGCAATAAATGTGTTGCTGTATGATTTGCTTCTGTATATAATCTTATTTTTTTATCAACAACCGCTTTAAAACTATCATTTACATTTTTCGGAAGGTTTTTTATATAATGAATTACCAAATTATTTTCTTTCTTGGTATCTACGATATATACCAAATCTCCGTGAGAAGATTCTAAATATCCTTTATCTCCAACTTGTCCTCCACCTTCTGGATAAAAGGGTGTTAAATTGAAAACTACTTGGTAAAACTCGCCATCCTTTTTGGTTTTTGTTTTTCGGTAACGGGCTATTTTTACTTTGGTTTCTAAATAATCATAACCTATAAATTCTTGTTCATCATCCTCTAATAAAACCGTCCAATCGCCTGTTTCCACTTTGGTTGCAGCTCTAGATCTATCTTTTTGTTTCTGAAGTTCTATATCAAATTCAGCTTCATTTAAATCGAGTCCTCTTTCTCTTAAAATCAAGGCAGTTAAATCTTTTGGAAATCCGAAGGTGTCATACATTTCAAAAGCCTTCTGACCTGAAATTATTTTTGAATCTGCATTCTGAATTACATTCTCAAGTAAAACCAAGCCTTGATCTAAGGTTCTTAAAAAGGAATGTTCTTCTTCTTTTATAACAATTGAAATTAATTTCTTTTCACGTTTCAACTCAGGAAAAGCACTTCCCATTTGTTTGCTTAAGGTTTCAACTAACTGATATATAAAAGGTTTTTTGGTTCCTAAAAAAGTAAAACCATAACGAACAGCACGACGTAAAATTCTTCTAATTACATATCCTGCACCTGTGTTACTTGGTATTTGCCCATCTGCAATCGAAAATGCCACTGCTCTCACGTGGTCGGCAATCACACGAATGGCAATATCTACTTTATCATCTGAAGCAATTGGATCTTCATAAACATTATTAGTTATGGTTTCAATCTCTCTAATTAAAGGTGTAAAAACATCGGTATCGTAATTGCTTTGTTTGTTTTGCATTACCATACAAAGGCGTTCAAAACCCATTCCTGTATCAACGTGAAGAGAAGGAAGATTTTCAAGACTTCCGTCTGCTTTTCTATTAAATTGCATAAAAACCAAGTTCCAAAGTTCTACTACTTGCGGATGGTCTTTATTAACCAATTCAATACCGGGAACCTTTAAACGATCAGCTTCAGGGCGAATATCTACATGAATTTCACTACAAGGACCACAAGGACCTTGCGCTCCCATTTCCCAAAAATTATCTTTTTTATTTCCGTTGATGATACGTTCTTCGGGAAGTAATTTTTTCCAATATTCGTATGCTTCGGTGTCACGTTTTAATCCTTCAGAATCATCTCCTTCAAAAATAGTAACGTATAAATTGTCTTTTTCAATTTTTAAAACTTCGGTTAAAAACTCCCACGCCCATTCAATCGCTTCCTTTTTAAAATAATCACCAAAACTCCAATTTCCGAGCATTTCGAACATGGTATGATGATAGGTATCCATACCTACTTCTTCCAAATCGTTGTGTTTTCCGCTAACACGAAGACATTTTTGAGTATCGGCAACACGTTTGTCGGTAACGGCTTTATTTCCTAAAAAGTATTCTTTAAATTGGTTCATCCCAGCATTGGTAAACATTAACGTTGGATCGTTTTTTATTACCATTGGGGCAGATTCTACAATTTTATGGGCTTTTGAAATGTAAAATTCTAAAAATTTGGAACGTATCTCCTTGGAAGTCATAAGTTAAATATTTTATAAAAATGCTAATTAGGGTATCATGAATACAATTTCTATATTTGTGTTTCGTTTTTTGTAAAACCAATATCCCCAATGGGCAAAAATAAGATAATTTAACGTATGACTAAAGTAAAATATTACTACGATAGTGATACCTTATCGTACCGAAAAATTGAATATAAAAAAGGGAGAAAATTTAAGATTTTTTTCTTCAGTTTACTTGCATCTTTGCTTAGTGGTTTTTTACTGCTTTTACTCTATTTTAGTATTCCCAACATAGACACTCCTAAAGAAAAAGCATTAAAAAGAGAGTTGGAAAACATGAAATTACAGTACGAACTTTTAAACAAAAAAATGGATTTAGCGGAGAGTGTACTTTTGGATTTAGAAGATCGTGACAACTCTATTTACCGAGTTTATTTTGAAACCGACCCCATTTCAGAAGAACAAAGAAAAGCAGGTTTTGGTGGAATTAACAGATATAAAAAATTAGAAGGTTTTAATAATTCCGATTTAATTATTTCTACGAATAAAAGGTTAGATGTTCTTCAAAAACAAATTGTGGTACAATCTAAATCTTTAGATGAAATTGCAAAACTTGCCGAAGAAAAAGAAAAACTTCTGAAAGCAATTCCTTCTATTCAACCGGTTAAAAATGAAGATTTAACTCGAATGGCTTCAGGTTTTGGTTACCGATCGGATCCGTTTACAAAAGTTAGAAAATTTCATAAAGGAATGGATTTTACTTCTCCAAGAGGAACACCTGTATATGCCACTGGAGATGGAGTTGTAATAAGAGCCGACAGAAAATCGACAGGATATGGAAGACACATACGTATAGACCACGGATTTGGATATATAAGTTTATATGCTCACCTCTACAAATACAATGTAAAAAAAGGACAAAAAGTAAGAAGAGGAGACTTAATTGGTTTTGTAGGTTCTTCTGGAAGATCCCAAGCACCTCATTTACATTATGAAATTTATAAAGACGGAAAAAATGTAAACCCATTAAATTTTTATTATGGAAACCTTACTGCAGCGGAATTTGCAGAACTACTTGAAAAAGCTCAACAAGAAAATCAATCCTTAGATTAATGCATATAGAATTACCTGAAAAACGATATTACGGTATTGGAGAAGTTGCCAAAGCTTTTTCAGTAAACACTTCTTTGATTCGTTTTTGGGAAAAGGAATTCGATGTAATTCAACCTAAAAAAAACGCTAAAGGCGATCGAAAATTCACACAAGAAGACATAAAAAATATAGAACTTATTTATCATTTGGTCAAAGAAAGAGGTTTTACATTGGAAGGAGCAAAAATTCATCTTAAAGAAAAAAAACAAAAAATACTCAGCAACTTTGACCTTATAAGAAAATTAGAAACTGTAAAGTCTGAATTATTAAAAATTAAAGAACAATTGTAAAATAAAAAAAGCTCTGTGTTTTTTATAATGGATGATTTGGCAATAAAGATGTGAGAAATTAAACCATGCTTATTCCATTATAAAAATATTACTACTATCCGTATTCCCCTTTTTTCCAAGGCTATTAAATTTCCAACTAAAACTCAGCATAAAATACTGTTCTAAAACAGTACTTTTCGAATCTTGAATATAATCTGCCGTTGCACTACGACTGGCGTTGGTATTCTGATTTAGTAAATCGTACACTTTAAAAGTCAAGGTTCCTGTGTCTTTTAAAACGCTATAAGCTAAAGAGGAATTCCAAAACCAAGAACTGTTCTGAAATCCTTCAGCTACATCGGGATTGTAGTTATAAGTAATGTCGTTACGCCATTCAAATTTCTTCGGAAGAAAAGTAGCAGTTTTGATACCTGCATCATGACTTAAAAAATTTTGATCTTCAAAAGAATCTAAATCGAACCTTGTTTTTGAAATATTTACACGATAATAAGGAGCCAACTCCAACACATCGTTCCAAGTATAAGTTACTCTTACATTTGGCGTTACCGTAGTATTTATTGAAGCGTATTTTACATCGTTATTAAAGTTGATATTTTTACTAATATTTCCATTAACACCAGCACTAAATTTTACATTTCTTAAACTATCAATTTTTACTTTTTTGCTATAACTCAAACTTAAATTAATTCGGTAATTTCCATCAACATTTGTGTAAGTGGTATTCCGGATTAAATCTTCATCAACTGTTGTTTTTGAAATTACTTGGTTTTCCACAAAATTCATATTCAAATAACTGTAAAACCCAGTGCCTTTCTGAAAATCATAATTATTAAATCCAAGGTAAATAGCATGATTGTTTGAAGGTTCTAAATCTGGATTTCCAGTAATGGTATTTAATGGGTCTGAAACATCTACAAAAGGTTGTAATTGCGATAATTGAGGAGGTGTATTGTTCTTGTTATAACCCGAATACAGAGATGCTTTGGGACTAAATCTGAAATTAAAATACGAACCAAATTCCAAAGCTTCAAAATCTCTTTTCAAGCTTAATTCGGGGCGTAAAAAATCTTGATTTTCCAAAGTTCTAAATACATAACCTGTATTAATGCTTAAGGACCATTTTTCTTTTTGATATTGCATTGCCAAGCCTGGTGTTAATCGTTTATTTTTATAAGTAAAGTCGGTACTTAAGGCTTCATTAAACAATGTATAATCTTGGGTATTTTCGTCAAAATCGAAGGTGCTTTTTTGGTCTTCTCTTTTATCATCTCGAAGGCTGTATTTAAAATCTAAAAACAATTCTTTTGAAATTAAAGGTAATCGATAAGTGATAGTTGAATACAAACTATTCAAGTTTTGTGCTCCGTTGGTGTATTGTTTTCTTATCAATTCTGAAGGATTATCTCCAAAGGTGAATGTTTCGGAATCTAAAAAATCATTAGAATCACTATCGTTAAATTCATTGGTTATCCCTACTTTTAAAAATGCTCCTCGATCTCCAAATTTCTTGGTAACATCCAACCTGTTTTTAAAGTTTTTCCCAACAGATTCTACAAAGGAAGAACTGGCTGATTTGTTGATTAAGTCGTTTAATTCGTCTAAAGATTCTTCATTAGAGCTGTAATTAGTTTTATTTTTATTATACCTAAATGAAGGGCTTACATTAATAAGGAAAGTAGTGTCTAACTTAATATCGAAACCCATATTTACACTTTGAGAATCGTTGCTATTGTTAGATTTTGTAGCCGAATTGGTGAAATAACGCGAGTCGGGTAAAATATTTTCTCGTTGCTTAGCAGTTTCGTTTTCTGAATCGCTTCCAGAATAAAAATAATCGGCATTTACCTCAAGAATATCTCCAAAGGAATCAGCATAATTTCCTCCAACGGTTTTGGAAGTTACAATTCCTTCACCCATCCCAAACGATCTGCCATCAATACTAAAACTTCCATTACTACTTATAGACATACTCCTTCCGTTACCAAACATTTTCTGAATTTCACCAAAACTAAATCCTGGCGAATTGGTGTTATTTCCTCCTGCCAACACACTTATTCTTTGGTCGTTATTAAAAACATTGAGCATTCCCGCATATTCGTATCGCTCGTCGGTTCCGCCTCCTGCGGCAAGACGACCAAAAACTCCCTTGTTTTTATCTTCGCTTATGGTAAGGTTGATGGTTTTATTGTCCTTGTCTCCTTCCTCACCCGAAAATGCTTCCGATTTTGTTTTGGTATCGGTTACTTGCACTTTTTCAATTAAATCTTTGGAAAGATTTCTAGTTGCAATCGTTGGATCGTCACCAAAAAAGGGTTTTCCGTTGACTAATATCTGATTTACGGGTTTTCCGTTCACGGTAATTTTTCCATCGGCATCCACTTCCACTCCAGGCAACTGTTTTAAAAGATCTTCAACATTGGCATCTTTTTTTGTTTTAAAGGATTTCGCATTAAATTCTAAAGTGTCTTTTTTAATGGTAATGGGTGCTCTGGATTTGATAATTATTTCATCTAATTCATTAGTATTGGGTTTTAAATAAATTGTAGGAAGGATAATTTCCTCTTTATCTATCGCAATTTTTTCGAAGTGAGTTAAATATCCCACATAAGAAATATAAAGGTTTAAATAGGAATCGGAAGTTCGGTCTTCTATATAGAATTTTCCGTTTTTATCTGAAATGGTATAGGTAACCAAGGTACTATCTTTTAGACGTTCTAAGTAGATGGTTGCAGATTCTAGAGGAGTATTATCTTCTTCGGAAAGAAGAGTTCCCGAAAGCTGAAAAGAATTATTTTGTGCGAAAGAAATAGTTGTGCAGCTAAGCACAAGAATTAAAAATAGGTATCTCATTCGTTGGTTGTTAGTTGTATCGAAAACGAAGTTAAAACTATTTTGTTTTAAGGTTCTTAAAGTTTTTGTAAAATGTTTGATTGAGTTTTGCTTTTTTCCTGGAATTGATTTGACACTTCGGCTTTACCTTGACTTTGCTCAACAACTACACTCAGTATATCAATCTTTAACGAATATTTATTTCTTCCGAATATAGACCGTTAAAGGAACACCTTGAAAATCAAAATTTTCTCGAAGTTTGTTTTCTAAAAATCTTTTATATGGTTCTTTTACATACTGCGGAAGGTTAGCAAAAAAAGCAAAACTAGGATAAGGTAAAGGCAATTGCATACAGTATTTAATTTTTATAAACTTACCTTTATAAGCTGGTGGACCATAGTTTTCGATTATAGGAAGCATGATATCGTTTAGTTCACTTGTTTTAATTCGTTTGCTACGGTTTTTAAATACTTCAACAGCCGTTTCAATGGCTTTAAAAATACGTTGTTTGGTTAATACCGAAATAAATACAATCGGCACATCGGTAAAAGGTTCACATTGTTTTCTAATTAATGTTTCGTATTCTTTTACACTTTTATGGTCTTTTTCAACTAAATCCCATTTGTTTACTAAGATTACAACTCCTTTGTTATTCTTCTGAGCTAACCAAAATATATTTTGTACTTGCCCATCAAATCCACGAGTAGCATCTACCATGACAATGGCAACGTCGCAATGTTCGATAGCTCGAACACTTCGCATGACCGAATAAAATTCTAAGTCTTCTTTTACTTTACTTTTTCTTCTAATTCCGGCAGTATCTACCAAGTTAAATTCAAATCCAAAACGGTTATAATGCGTATCGATACTATCACGAGTAGTTCCTGCAATGTCGGTAACAATGTAACGATCTTTTCCGATTAAAGCATTTATAAAAGATGATTTTCCAGCGTTAGGTCTTCCTACTACCGCAAAACGTGGTAATTCATTTTCTTCTTCTTCTTCCTCTGTATCGGGTAGTACTTTTACCAAATCGTCTAATAAATCACCAGTACCTGAACCATTGATACTAGATGTTGTGTAATATTTTTCGAATCCTAAAGAATAAAACTCAATAGCATCGTTAGTACGGTTAGCACTATCTACCTTATTTACCACTAAAAACACGGGTTTTGAAGATTTTCTAAGAAGTTTGGTAACATCTTCATCCATTCCTGTAACTCCTGTGGTTACATCTACCATAAAAATAATCGCATCTGCTTCATCGATGGCTAATTCTACTTGTTTATCGATTTCAGCTTCAAAAATATCATCAGATCCAACTACATAACCTCCGGTATCTATGAGTGAAAATTCTTTTCCATTCCAATCACTTTTTCCGTAATGACGGTCTCTGGTAACACCACTTACGGCATCTACAATTGCTTCACGTCGTTGAATTAATCTATTAAATAAGGTAGATTTTCCTACGTTGGGTCTTCCTACAATGGCAACTATACTCATAACTTTTTTATTGGACGCAAAGGTAGGGTTTCCTAATTGAAGAAAAAACTCTAAATTACACTCCAAACTAATCACTATATGAGCTTAGAAAACGAAATTTTATTACGTCCCAGATTTAAACTTGAAATAGAACAAAATAACGAAAAAGCTCTGAAAACTTTTGAAGAGACTAAGGAAAACCAAAAAAAATTTGTAGTTTCAAGAGTTGATAATCACGTTTTTATTCGAATTCCTAAGAACAAACAACATTTTTGGTCGCCACAACTTCATCTTGAAATTGAAGAAATTGATGATAATAAGAGTGAACTTAAAGGATTATTTGGACCAAAACCTTCTGTCTGGACTATGTTTATGTTTTTTCATTTTTCGGTGATTGTTCTTTTTGTGGTGGTGGGTGCTTGGGCCTATTCCAACTGGTCTTTACAACTTGATTATGGTTTGCAATTGATGATAATGGCTGGATTGGTAGGAATATGGATTTTCTTATATTTTGCTGGTAGAATGGGTAAAGAAAAAGGGAAAGATGAAATGAAACTACTTTGTGGTTTTTTGGAAGATACTTTGGATTTGCGGGAGGTTAAAGAGCGGGAGAGTTGTGTTTAGACACTAATTTCACGGATTGTCACTAATTAAATTGGAACACGGGTTTTACGAATGTAATGGTTTGTTGTTACGCTGAGTCTCACAGAGAGACGCAGAGATTCACTGAGAAAAAGTAGATACCAATTACACCGATTTTCAATAATTAATTATAATTTCGAACTTACTGCGTACTGGCTTAATGCACTTCGATACATTCCGATAGAAAAAATCGGAACACTCAGTGCCCTATAATACTATAATCTCGAAATAACTAGACTGAAAACTGACTTACTGATAAACTGAAGACTGCCAACTGAAGACTGAACCTACTGGTTATACCCAAAACGTTTCAACTGCCGTTCGTTGCTACGCCAATTTTTATTCACTTTTACGTAAAGCTCCATATGAACTTGCTTTCCGAAGAATTTTTCCAAATCTTTTCGAGCCTCTACTCCTACTCGTTTAATGGCTGCTCCTTTATGCCCAATGATGATTCCCTTTTGAGTGTCGCGTTCTACCATAATTACGCTTCGCATTCGGATGATGTTTTCTTCTTCAACAAACTCTTCTGTATCAATTTCTACTGAATATGGAATCTCTTTTTTGTAATGTATTAATATTTTTTCACGAATAATTTCATTGACAAAAAAACGTTCGGGTTTATCGGTTAACTGATCTTTTGGGTAGAAAGGGGGTGACTCTGGAAGTAATTCTACGATTTTGGTAAACACTTCAGGGACTCCAAAATTTTCCAATGCTGAAATAGCAAATATTTGAGCATTTGGGACTTTATTTTGCCAAAGTTCTAATGCTTCAGAAAGCAATTCTTCATTGCCCTTATCTATTTTGTTTATTAAAAGTAAAACAGGAATTTTAGCATTGGTAATTTTATTAAAAAAGGCTTCATCTTTTAATTCCTTTTCACCCAATTCAACCATATAAATTAGCACATCGGCATCTTCGAAGGCAGATTTTACAAAACCCATCATACTCTCTTGTAATTGATACGCAGGTTTTATAATTCCTGGCGTATCGCTTAAAATCATCTGGAAATCTTCACCGTTTACAATCCCTAAAATACGGTGACGAGTCGTTTGTGCTTTGGAAGTGATAATGGATAATCGTTCGCCTACAAAAGCATTCATCAAAGTACTTTTACCTACATTTGGGTTTCCGATAATATTTACAAATCCTGCTTTATGTTTCATTGAATATTTTTTTGCAAATTTACGACCTTGGTTTGTTTATTCCTCTATCGTACATCACAATACTTCCGGCTACCGAAACATTTAAACTTAATTGAGAATTGAATTTTACTAAAAAATGTGATTTTTCAATCGCAATTTTTGTGAGTCCGTGGTCTTCGGCTCCTAATAAATAAACACAACGTCTTGGGTGATGAAAAGTTTCTAAATCTTCGGCTTCATCGGTTAGTTCTACTCCAACTATTCGAACTCCTTTTGGCAAATTATTAAAAAAATCCTCGAAATTATCATAATGAAAATACGGCATGGACTTCACTGCATTATGCGTATCGCAAGCCTGTTTTGCATACCGATTGCCGATAGTAAAAATAAAACTCGCTCCTAAATTTTGAGCAGAACGCCATAAAACTCCAAGGTTTTCAGGTGTTTTTCCGTTTTGAATTCCTATACCGAAGAACTCGTTTTTAAGGTTGTTGTTCATAAAAAACAAAAATATAAATAGTTTGTGTTTTTATTCATTTTATAATAAATGATTTGAAAAATTGATAAAATACAATTAAATTTGATTTCTAAATTATCAAGAAGTACTTAAATGTACTACCAACAGAGCAAACACAAGCCACTGTGGTAAAAGGATAAGTCCAAATAAGGAAAAAATTATTGTGAAACAATCTTTTACTTTTTTGTATTTCTTGCATATAAATTTAACATTATGCAATTTGTTTACAAGTGCCCTTCATCCAATCCAGAATTAGATTTTACTGAATTCTTTTTCAATCGTCTTTATTACAAAAGTGCAGAAGAACTTCTAAAAATATATAATGATGAAGTTGCTATTGGCCCTACAAATGAAATATTTCAATTTATATTATTTTTAGTACTAGACCGATTATTTAGAAAAAAAATTGAAGAAAGTCCAATTGAAAGAGTAGGCAAAAATAGTATTAAAATTAAAGGAAAAGCAAAATTCCTTAATGGTAAGTTATATTACCAACAACTACAAGTAATTTGATAACCTTCAAAACTTTTAACTATTAAATTATCAGTTATTTTGAAAAATATTTTAATAAAAATCTGAGTATTCAAAAGAATATTTTCTTTAAAAAAGAAACTATCCCAATCCCTAAGCTTCGGGACGGGAGAATCTGTAACTCTTATAAACCAAAAAAAACTCCACCATTTCTGATGAAGTTTCTTGCTTAGTAGCGGGAACTGGACTCGAACCAGTGACCTTCGGGTTATGAGCCCGACGAGCTACCTACTGCTCTATCCCGCGATATATTTTTTAGTAACAATGTTACTCTTAATTTCAATTTTCTAAACAAGTTTGTTTTGGGTAGGTACCCTGTCCCTTACTTGTTACGGAATACTGCTTTATCCCGCGATATAGGACTGCAAATATACAATGCTTTTTGAAGTTGACAAGTATTATTTATCAATAATTTTATATCTTCACATTACTTTTAAACCAACTATTATTTGCAACTATTTACTATGAGTAAACGAAAACGCATTGTATTAATAATCACAGGAATACTTTTAATCGTTATAATTATTATTAGTTTTTTTATCAATTCGATAGTTGAAAATAAAATTGAAGCACTAATAAAAGACAAAATTCCTCCGTATATAGAAAATAGTTACAAAAATATTTCTGTAAATATTTTAGCCGGTTCGATTACAATTAAAAACCCTTCAATAGCAATAAAACTTTTAGACAGTTCTTTGGTTCAATCAAAAATAACTATGGAATCCTTTAAAATAAAAGAGGTGAGTTTATGGGATTACCTAATGAATAACAAAATAACTATTGGAAAAATAAACTTTAACTCATTACAGATAACACATTACAAAGACCGTAAAAATAAAGTTATAGACAGCATTTCTTCAAAAAAGCAGTCCAAATTATCTAAACCTATTTTTATTGATCAAATTAATTTTGAAAACACTTCTTTGGTAATTATCGATCAAAGCAAAGATTCCATTTTAGCTAATTTGAAAAATACTTCTTTACATTTAAAAGATGTTTTTTTAGATGAAGAAACCTTATCCAAAAAAGTTCCATTTGTTTTTGAAAGTATTTCGATTACATCGGATTCTATTTTCTATAAAGTAGGAAATTATGAGAACTTAAAAGTGGCTCATTTAGAAATTGTAGAACAAAATATTTCATTACAAGGAATAGAGTTTAAAACAAAATACACAAAATCGGAACTGTCAAAAATTATTAAAACCGAAAGAGATCATTTAAATATCGAAGTGGATGAATTGGTCGTCAACAATCTAAAAGTAGATGGTATTGAATCTGACTCTCTTCAAATTAAAACTAATTTAATTTCTGTAACAAATGCTGACGCCAAATTTTATAGAAATAAATTAATCGCAGACAACTTATCAATAAAGCCCTTGTACAGTAAATCCATTCGGGAATTGCCATTCAAATTAACAGTAGATTCTATTTCAGTTATAAATAGTAACGTTGTTTATTCGGAAAAAGCGAAGGCTGAAAACCCAGAAGGAGTTTTGAAAATAAGTAAAATTAATGCTGGAATTACTAATATTAGTAACACTTATCAATCTCCAGAGCGGACTAAAATAAAAGTCGATGCCATTTTTATGAAAAACACACCTATTAAGGTAAATTGGAGTTTCGACGTTAACAAAACAAATGATGTTTTTAGGTTTATTGGACATGCAGGAAAATTGAACGCATCTGATATGAACCCTTATTTAACACCACTTTTTAATGTGAAATTAGAAGGTGATATTTTTGAATCTAATTTTACAATTGTAGGTGATTTTAACCAGTCCGAAATTAATTTAAGTCAGAATTATTCCGATATCAATTTAATTTTTTTAAACAAGAAGAAAACAAAGAACAAATTTCTTTCCTCTATTGCAAATACATTTATACATAAAGATAGTGAAAATGATGAAAAGCAAATATTTCACAATGTAACAACTCAAGCAATTCGTGACAAAACAAAGTCTTTTTTTAATTACTTATCAAAAAATTTAATTGCAGGTCTTTATGTTAATTTTACTCATAAAAACAATACAGTGACTAAAGAAAAAAAGAAACACAAAAAAAAGAATAATAAAAAGAATTAATTTAAACTTTCTATCTCCTCGGTTATTAACTCCCAAGACTCCATAAATTTCTCCAACTCTTTTTTCTTTTTTTGATAGTTTTCAAAGAAGTTGGGCTTTGAAATAGTTTCGTCGTAATTTACAGATAGTTCAAAATCTATTTCTTTAATTTCCTTTTCTAATTTGGTAATCGAAGCTTCCGTTTTACTTAATTTATTATTCAAAGATTTTAACTTTTTTTGATTTTGATATGTTTCTTTATTTGAAGTCTTCACTTCTTTTACTTCTGAAACAGTTTTAGTTCGCTTTTCAGCTTCTCGCAAGTTTTGGATGTTCCTTTGCTCTAAATAATAATCAATATCTCCTAAATATTCTTTAATGTGATGATCTTTAAATTCGTAAACTTTCGTTGTTAATCCTTGTAAAAAATCACGATCGTGAGAAACCAAAAGCAAGGTTCCTTCATATTTAATCAACGCTTCTTTTAAAACATTTTTAGATTTAATATCTAAGTGATTGGTGGGTTCATCCATCACCAACACATTAAAAGGTTGCAGTAGTAATTTTGCCAATGCCAATCGGTTTCGTTCGCCACCAGAAAGTACTCGTACATATTTATCTACATCGTCGCCTCTAAATAAAAAGGCTCCTAAAATATCACGGACTTTAATTCTATTTTTTTCGTTGGCAGCATCGATCATTGTATCCAGAACGGTTTTAGAACCATCTAAATAATCGGCTTGGTTTTGAGCAAAATAACCTATCTGAACATTGTGTCCCAAATTTAATTTTCCGTTAAACGGAATGTCTCCCACAATACATTTTGCCAAAGTAGATTTTCCTTGTCCATTCTGACCTACAAAAGCAATTTTGCTATTTCGTTCTAACAACAGATTTACGTTGTGAAGTACTTTTTTATCATCGTAGTTTTTTGAAACATTTTCAGCTTCAATCACCACTTTTCCTGGCATTATTGAAACTGGAAAATGAAGCGACATTACACTATTATCATCTTCATCTACTTCTATCCTATCAATCTTATCTAGTTTTTTAATTAGCGATTGTGCCATTGTAGCTTTGGTAGCTTTGGCTCTAAACTTTTCGATTAGTTTTTCGGTATGCTCTATTTGTTTTTGTTGATTTTTCTGTGTTGCTAATTGTTGCTCTCGCAATTCTTTCCGAAGTACTAAATATTGAGTATAAGGTTTATTGTAATCGTAAATTCTTCCGAGGGAAATTTCGATAGTTCTATTGGTAATATTATCTAAAAACATTCTATCGTGAGATACAATAACAATGGCTCCAGAGTAATTTTTCAGGAATTCTTCCAACCATAAAATAGATTCGATATCTAAGTGGTTGGTAGGCTCATCAAGAAGTAAAATGTCGTTGTTTTGAAGCAGTAATTTTGCCAATTCAATTCGCATACGCCAACCTCCAGAAAAAGTATCTGTTGGCATATTAAAATCTTCTTGCTGAAAACCTAAACCTTGTAATACACGCTCGGTATCACCTTGATAATTATAACCTCCATGAATTTCGTATTGATGCTGAATTTCATTTACATCCACCATTAATTGATGGTAGCTATCACTTTCATAGTCGGTACGTTCGGCTAATTGATGATTGATTTCTTCTAACTGATTTTCCAGTTTTTTTATTAAAGTGAAAGCTTCATAGGCTTCTTCAAGTACTGTTCTTCCTTTTACAAAATCGATATCTTGCTTTAAAAAACCAATAGATACTTCTTTATCTGAAGCAATTTGGCCTCCATCGTATTCTTGTTCTCCAGACAATATTTTTAATAAGGTAGATTTTCCTGCACCATTTTTACCAACCAATCCAACTCTGTCGCCAGAACGTAATTGAAAAGTAATTCCTGAAAACAAATCTTCTCCTTGAAAAGAAACCGTAAGATTGTGAATATTGAGCATTTAGATTTTACTTAAAATAATAATTTGCAAAGATGCTCATTTTTTTTGTTACAAATTAGCCTTTACCATTTGTAATGTCTTTTTATATTTATTTCTTTTGGAAGTTTTTTTCCATATTCAATAAAATTGTAAAGTTGAATAGATAATGAAGGTGCCGATGTTATTCCTCTTGTCCCCAAACCATTAAAAAAAACTATATGGTTACTTTTGTTTAAAGTTCCTAAAAACGGTCTTCTATCTCTTGTTGTGGGTCTAATACCTGCTACTTGATCGACTACCTCAAAAGGACAGGTTAGTATTTTGGTAAGCTTTGAAATTAATTCGGTTTTTGCAGAATGAGTTGTTGTTATGGTATCGTCTTCGCGGTCGTAAGTAGCTCCTACTTTGTACAAATCGTTGCCTAACGGAATGATAAAAAGTGAGGTTTTTAGCATCGCATCCAATTTTAAATCTGGTGCTTTAATGATAATGTATTCTCCTTTATTTTTTATAATGAGTTGCTCTTGATGATCCTTAATATTTTGTGGAAAATAAGGATTGTCTTTTGCTGAATAGCCTTCAGAAAATACAATCTTTTTTGCCATTATATCTTTATAAAAAATTGTGTTTTCCTCTTCATTTAATTTTTCATATTCAAATTTTTCATTTCTGAATTGATTTGATTTCTGAAGGTATTCTTTATACAACTGAATTAATTGAATTGGATTAACGCGACCCGTACTTTTAACCTTTCCGAAGCCAAAAGGAGCATTGATTGAGGCTTGATTGTTTTTTATAATTTTAGGGACAAGAAATTCGGTTAGTTCTACTTTATCGCTAGCAACCATCCAATTATTTTGTTCTTCGTTACTTTTAAAAATACGAAGCATTGGCATTTCTTCAAATAAAGAAACACCTAGTTTTTGAGAAAGTTTTTTATAAAACTGAATGGAAGACTCCACATGTTCTTTTGCATTCCAAACGGGAGTAAACCGTTTAAGAACTACTGGATTGATAACTCCTGCAGAAACAAGGGTCGAAGTATATTTACCAGAATCAAAAACTACAAAACTTTTATTGTTTTTTTTGAGTTGTTCGCAAAAGGTAAGTCCTGCAATTCCTAAACCAACAACTATATAATCTCTTTTCATTTGATAAAGATAATTTTAAAAAACAAAAAACCCTGAAACTTTAGCTTCAGGGTTATTAAATAATTGTTTTATGAATTTAATAATTCCACATATCTATTTCAATATTTCTGATTTGTTCTTTAATTCTATCAGATTCTAATAGTTGCATTAAAGCGTTATCATTAATATATTCTTTTATTTCTCTATCGCCTAAATCGTTATCTTCTTTATAGATAACTGCACTAAACCTTCTAGAATTTAACAAATGATCAAAAGAAATGGGTCTTGAAGTATTTTTTCTGTTAAAGGCTTTTGCTTTGTGCAGCACTTCTCTAGTAGAAGGGAACCAAATCCAAAACAATTCAACTTTGCTATCCATATTTTCATCTGGAAAAGCTTTTGAACGTGCTTCATTAGCAACAGGAGCAAGACCTAACAAACGATATTTTAAATCTCCAGAGCGTTTATCTAAGAACCAATATCCTCTTATACGCCATTCTTCTACATCACCAGCATCCAAAGTAAATTCACGTATATATTCGTCATCTACAATACCCTCTGCATTAAATTGTTCGATACCAGCATCGGTAGTATCTTTATAAACTAAAGATGCTTCTATATCTTTAAGGGTACGCTTTTCAGTAAAATAAGAATCCACATAAACGTGTTCGATATTTCCATTTTTAATATTTTTTACTAAAACATCGTATAACGAACGTCTTTCTGCACCAATGTTATTAGTATCAATAGGGTAATATAATGGAAAATTTACTCTTTCGTCTAAATCAATAATTTCCCAAGTAGACTTAGACCAAAGTACATCACGATCGTCAATATAACCATATGGTAATGGTCCATCGTTATCGTAAGCTAATTGATCTTCGGTTTTTACGCCGATCTCTTCTGGTGTTTTGGCATTTAAGACATTTAGTTGAGCGTGTAAGCTAACAGATGTCATAAAAAGACCAATACTTACTAATAAAACATTTCTAAAATTCATAAAAATTTAATTTTTTAATTTGTTAATTCAACGAATACAGGAGAAATTTTCTTTAACTTGTAGGTTGAATTATTTGTAAGCTTTGCATTAATATCAAAGATTTGAACAGTTTCTCCTCTTTTTGCTTTTCTTAATGCTCCTTTTGCTTGAGCGTTTAATTTGTTACCACTAACCTTTATGGTTGGTTGTCCTGAAACTTTAAAGCTAAATCCTGTAACTTTAATATTTAAATCAAAATCAAAGTCAAATAATTTTGCACCAACAGATGATTTTTCAAGACCTTGACGTTGCATACGAACAGGTCCGCTTCCTCCATCTTCTCCACGGATTGTACCTGTTGGACGAGGAATATCTTTTATTCTAAAGGTTTGTTTAGAGCTAACGCTTTGTCCGTCTGGTAAAGTACCACTAGCTGTAATAACTACTTCTCTTCCAGAACCTGGTTTCATAATATATTTTTTTCCAGATTTTTTTAATCCTGTTGCTCTTGCATTTACTTTATTATCAGGAATTCCAGGAATTGAAATAATCATTGGGTTTTCTACACCTCTATATACTACATTCATTTTTTCTGCAGCAATTACGGCAGCATTAGGCTTAGAAATAGTAGCAAAACTTCTATTTACAGGAACCTCATTTTCTTCACCATCTTGAATAAAAACTAGTTTTCCTTCTAAAGTGTGATCTCCAGGGTTACCTGCACTTACATTCAGTTTTACTCTACCACCTTCAAAAGTATAATCTTTTCCTTCTTCAAGTTTTCTACCATCTAAAGTAAGTTCAGCTCTACTAGGTTTTGTTTTATCATCTACACGACCTAAAACAATTGCACCATCAAATTTTTCACCAGCATAATAAGCAGATTTAGGAGTTTCTAATAAGGTTGAATAATTAGATGTATTTACTACAAGTGATGCTGCTTGTTCTCCTTGTAACATTCTAGACAAAACTTCATTTTGTATAGTTTTAATGTTATTTTGAATTTGTGTTAACTTGGTTTTAGATGCTATCATAGGAAAGCCTTCAAAGTGAAATTTAATAGCATCAACTTTTACATTTTTCCCTCTTGGAGATTCCTTTTTTAAACCAAATTGATCTTCTACCATATTGGTAATTTCAGGATATTTATCTCCTATTACGGATAACATTCCGTCTTTATAGGCCAACATTTTAGATTTAAATTCTTCTCCATCCTTTGAAAGTTTATCACCTCTAAAAAATTTAGTATCTAAATAATCTGGCTTATCTTGGATTTCATAATTATCTTGATCATCTTTTGGCACAGTTGCCATCATGCCAGTTTTTATGTTTTCAATATAATCATCTAATTCGTTAGATAAACTATTTATTGTTTGAGCTTTAGTATTTAAGTCTGAATATTTTTCAGGTGATTCAGATGCCTTTACAGCAAGACTTGCCATAAATGCCTCATTTCTTTTGTCTGTTGAAATATTTGCTTCAGTTATTTTCTTTTCTAATAAACCAAAAGCCGATAATACTTCTTTTGACATATTTAGTGCTAGCATCGCGATGAAAACCAGATACATTAGGTTAATCATCTTTTGTCTTGGGGATAGTTTTCCTCCTGCCATTTTTATTTCTTTTTAAGAATTAATAATTAATTACAGTTAAAAACTATTTTAGTTTTTACCACCCATTGCAGTTAACATTCCGCCATAAACTCCATTTAATGAAGAAAGGTTACTTGCTAAATGCTCCATTTGTTGTTTTAATTGTTCAGCATTTTCAACTACTTGAGAATTTACTTCTGCTTGACGGCTAGTAGATTCTACTTGAACTTTATATAAGTTGTTTAAAGATTCCATTTGAGCTGCAGCCAATGCCATTTCTTCACTATATTTTTTAGTTGAATTCATCGCTTCTGCAGTTGGCGCCATACTTTTTGTTGCTCCTTCAAAAGACTTAATACTTTCAGTAAGACTTCCCATTAATTCAGAGTCGATACGTGCATCTTTAAGCATCTCATCTAATTTTTTTGATAGTAATCCTTGTGCATCTTGAGGTTCCTCTTTCTTTTTATCTTTCCCCATACCTCCAGCAAGTTCTGGATAAACCAATGACCAATCTAAATCGTCATCTACAGGTTCAAAAGCTGAAATCGCGAAAATAACTGCTTCTGTAATAAGACCAATTGCCAATAAAATACCTCCGTTTAAGGGACCTAACTCCCAATGAAGAATTTTAAAAAGTGCTCCAATAATTACTACTGATGCTCCAAGACCATAAGCCATGTTAAATAATTTCTTTGTTGATTTTGATTGTGCCATAACGTTTGTTTTTATAAGTTAAGTTAAGTTTTTATTT
Source organism: Flavobacteriaceae bacterium (assembly GCA_027080135.1). Lineage (GTDB taxonomy): Bacteria > Bacteroidota > Bacteroidia > Flavobacteriales > Flavobacteriaceae > Marifrigoribacter. Next base: position 28,107 of record JALWUJ010000133.1, read on the forward strand.
GTAAAATTGTTTAGTTTAATTATCTAGCGTCTCCAAAATTTTGGTTTAAGGTAACATCTGTTCCCATATAATCTTGTACTGTTCTAAAACCAATATAGCTTCTTGCAGAGTCTGCATATTCGTAATCTCTTGAACTTACTTGTAAGAAATATGCTATATCTTTCCAAGATCCTCCACGTACAACTTTACGTAAATTATTAGGATCATTTACATTTGGGTTCATATTTGAAGAAAAATCATATGATGATGGTTCATAAGAAGAATCTACCCATTCTGAAACATTACCTGCCATATTGTAAAGGTTATAATCATTAGGTTCATATGATTTTGCCTCAACAGTATATAGAGCTTGATCTGCCGCATAATCTCCACGCAAAGGTTTAAAGTTTGCCATAAAACAACCTCTATCATTTTTAATATATGGACCTCCCCAAGGGTAGGTTGCAGATTGCAAACCTCCACGAGCTGCATATTCCCATTCAGCTTCACTAGGTAGTCTAAATGAGTTTACAAATTGACGTTTTCTTGATTTTTGGTAAGCATTTTTATATAATGTTCTCCAAGCAGTAAAAGCTTTTGCTTGGTGCCAGTTTACACCTACAACTGGATATTCTCCATAAGCTTGATGCCAAAAATAATCGTTATGCATAGGCTCATTATAAGAGTAGTTATAATCTTTTATCCAAACAGTTGTATCTGGATAAATCATTAATTCTTCTTTTTTCAAAAAGTCTTTTCTTCTTTTACTACCATCTTTAGCAGCAGATTGCATATCCATATAGGTGTACTGAAATTTTAATTTCGTAACATCTATAGTTCTTTGGCCGTTATAAGCTTCTTCTGCAGGAATGTACATGGTATCCATTACCTCGCTATAATATTCGTCTGGATATTCTGCGGTATCCCAAATTAAATCAACTTTATCGTTAATTTTTCTTCCTTCATAATAATCATCACCCATTCCAAAATAGTTATCATACATATATTGGTCATAAGGAGACATTTCTTCATTTTCCTGATCTACAAAAGCATATTCGCCAATCCCACCGTCTCCTGGTGTTGCTCCAACCTCATCAGCTAAAATGGCTAACCTTAAACGAACTATTGAGTCGCGAACCCAATAAACAAATTGCCGATACTCAGCATTTGTTATTTCGGTTTCGTCCATGTAAAAAGATCGTACGGTAACGGTTTTTGTGGGTGCGTCATTAACAGCAACGAAGTCGTCGTCTGCTTTTCCCATTATAAAAGATCCTCCAGGAACTAGGGTCATTCCGTAAGGTTTTTCTGGGTGCCATGCTTTTCCTTTTGTTCCAACTAGTTCTCCTCTGTCTCCAGAGTTACAACTGTATAACATGGCAATAATCGCAGTAAATGCAATAAGCTTTTTCATAGGTATTTAGGTTAAATTATCGAGATTCAAGGGCGTAAACCTATTTATAAAATTTTTAAAAAACAACATATTTCTTAAAAAACCCCATAAAATTTCGATTTTTCTTTAGTTTATTAATGTTATAATTCGTTCTTAAGGCGGGCTTTCATCCACCTTTCAGGTATTTCCTGATTACAAGCACTCAAATAATCGCCATAAGTGCAAGGTAATAACGTATGTCTTTTTAATTTATTATTTACTTCTGAAATAAATGGCAATTCTATCCACCATCTTCCCGTTTTATTGCTTTTTTTAAAGATTAATATTTCATCATCAATTGGCACTTTATACACAGTATATAATGCCTCTTTACTAAAATCATCATCTGAAATTCTAAAATTAAAGCCTTCTATAAAATACCAAAAAATTTGTGCAATTAACATGGCTGCACTTTTCGATTCTGTGAAATTTTTTAATTCATAAACTCCAAATGAAGTTACTCTATTACTAATTCCTGCATATCTTGCAATGGCACAAATTTCTCTTCCATCAAATCCGTTTGGACTTTCGCTATTTTTATAACTTAAATCGGCACTTTTTATTGTACCAATATCTAAAATTACTAAATCGGCATCTCTTAATATAGGCTCTACTATAGTAATATCTTCTGTTACTTCGCCCAACCGATAGCTATCAAAAAATAACTTATCCATTAAACTTATTTCTTCAGGAGAGTTGTAATAAGATTGGTATCCAATATTGCTATAATTAAACAAACTGTAGGGTTTATCTACTATTATTTTTCCAACATAAGACTTGTTGTTAATTGGTTGGTCTGCATCGCCTAAATCAAATCGGGTATCTACATTTACAATATTAACCATATTTCCTAACACATCGTAAGCACGATATTGAGAATAAGCTAAATCCTGACTTCCGCCAATTAGCAATGGGGTAATTTTACTTTTTAAAAGGGTTTCAATTACTTTCCTGAATGCAAAATGAGAATCTTGAACTGAATCTCCTTTTTCTATATCGCCTAAATCTACAATTGTGTGAGACCAATTTCCAGGATAGAGCGAGTACAATGCTTTTCTAATAGCATCAAAATTTAACTCTTCTCCAATATAATTTATGTCGTTTCGGTTTTCTTTTACTCCAAGAATTGCAAGGGCACCTTCTTTTAATTCTGGAAGTTCCTCTTTGCTACTATGTACAGAAATTTGTTTTCCAAGTACACCTTTAGGTAATACTTCTCTATGGGCTAAAACCGATTTTGAAACTGGGGAGAAATATTCTAACATTATTTTTTCTTAGCTGCGGGTCTTTTCTTTTTAACTGTTTTTTTCTTTTTTGGTGTTTTCTTAGCAATAATATCCTTGGCTTGTTCCAAAGTCATTTTTTCTGCTTTTGTGGTTTTTGGAAGTTCAATTTTTAATTTTCCTTTTATTAAATTGAAACGTCCCCAACGTGCTTTTTCTAATCGAATTCCTTCATCGGTCCAATCGTGAATTAGCTTATCGATTTCTTTTTGCTTTTTAACTTCAATCAATTCTACAATATCTTCATCTGAAAGATTGTCGAAATCGTATTTTTTATTCACGTTAATAAACATATTATTCCATTTTATAAATGGTCCAAATCTTCCTGTTCCTTTTTGCACAGGTAAACCTTCGTATTCATAAATGGGTGCATCTGCTTTTCGTTTTTCTTCAATTAAGCCTACAGCTGTTTCTAAATCTATATCTAACGGATCTGCACCTTTTGGAAGCGAAACAAACTTACCGTCAAATTTTACATAAGGTCCAAACCGACCATTGTTAACTATCACTTCTTCATCTTCATATATTCCCAAAGATTTTGGTAGTTTGAACAAATCCAATACTTCTTCAAAGGTAACTTGATGTAGTTGTTGGTCGGGGCGTAAACTTGCAAATATTTTTTCTTCATCGTCTGGAGCCCCAATTTGTGCCATTGGCCCAAAACGCCCTAAACGAACCAATACCGTTTTACCAGACTTTGGGTCTGTTCCTAAAATACGCTCCCCACTTTCACGATTAGCATTTTCGGTAACATGCTCTATTTGGGGGTGAAATTTTGTGTAGAAATCTTTCAATATTGAAGTCCAAACCTTTTCTCCTTCAGCTATCCTATCGAAATCTTCTTCAACTTTTGCAGTAAAATTATAGTCGAGTATATTTTTAAAATGTTCTAATAAAAAATCACAAACAATCATTCCAATATCGGTTGGAACTAATTTTCCTTTGTCTGAACCAATGATTTCTGTTAGGATAGTTTCCTTTACTTGATTTTTTAAGACAAGTTGCAGGTATTTTCTCTCCACACCTTCTATAGTACCTTTTTCTACATAATTACGGTTAATTATTGTTGAAATAGTTGGTGCATAAGTAGAAGGCCTTCCAATTCCTAACTCTTCCATTTGTTTTACTAAAGAAGCTTCGGTATAACGATATGGAGGTCTTGTAAACCTTTGAGTTGCGGTAATATAATTTTTATCTAAAGTATCTCCTATAGATAATTTAGGCAACATGCCTTCTTGCTCTTCTTCTTCATTATCGGTTCCTTCTAAATACACTTTTAAGAAACCATCAAATTTAATCATTTCTCCATTGGCAACAAATTTTTCTGGAACAGTAGAAACATCCACTTTTACATTAGTACGTTCCAATTGAGCATCGCTCATTTGAGAAGCTATGGTACGTTTCCATATTAGCGAATAAAGTCGTTCCTGATCGTAATCACCATTAATGGTGTGACGCGACATATCTGTAGGGCGGATGGCTTCGTGTGCCTCTTGTGCTCCTTTGGCTTTACTTTTAAAATTTCTTGGCGAACTGTATTCCTTTCCATATGAATTTTCAATTTCATCCTGTGCCGCTGTTTTTGCATCGTTGGATAGATTTACACTATCGGTTCTCATATAAGTAATAAGCCCTGCTTCGTATAATCGTTGAGCCATTGTCATCGTTTTACTTACTGAAAAATACAACTTTCTAGACGCTTCTTGCTGAAGTGTAGATGTGGTAAAGGGTGGTGCTGGCGATTTTTTTGCTGGCTTTTTTACTAAATCTGAAACCTTATAATTTGCACCTATATTATTTGCAAGAAACTCTCTTGCTTCTTTTTCGGTTTTAAAATTCTTTGGTAGTTTTGCTTTAAATTTACTTCCGTTTTTGGTTGTAAATTCTGCTACTACTCTAAAGGATGCTACTGGTGTGAATGCTTCTATCTCACGCTCACGCTCTACAATTAATCTAACAGCAACCGATTGTACCCTCCCTGCCGATAGTCCTCCTTTTACTTTTTTCCATAAAACAGGAGAAAGTTCATAACCTACCAATCTGTCTAAAACCCTTCTTGCTTGTTGTGCGTTTACTAGATTATAGTTTATTTTTCTAGGGTTTTCTATAGCTTTTAATATGGCTGTTTTTGTAATTTCATGAAAAACAATACGTTTGGTATTACTGTCTTCCAATTTTAAATTTTCGGCAAGATGCCAAGCAATAGCCTCTCCCTCTCGATCCTCATCACTCGCTAACCAAACCGTATCGGCTTTTTTAGCTGCTGCTTTTAAATCTTTCACCAAGCTTTTTTTATCGCTTGGGACTATATATTTAGGTTTAAAATCTCCTTCCACATCTACACCTAATTCCTTGGAAGGAAGATCGGCTATATGCCCAAAACTTGAAGTTACCTTATAATCTTTTCCGAGAAATTTTTCTATGGTTTTTGCTTTCGCTGGTGACTCTACAATCACTAAATTCTTTGCCATATTCCTTTTTATTTGGGCTACAAAAGTATAGGAATTTTTTAAAATCCAATTTTTATGGACAGAAAATTATTATATTTTCTCTTATTATTAGTTGAGATATTCTGTTGAAAATCTACTTGAAGAATCTTCCAAATCTTCATTAAAACCAATGGTTTCCTTATAAAAATAATAAATAGGAATATGAACAAAATAAGCTGTAAAAAAAACACCAATAAAGCAAAGTATTACTCCCAATTGTGCAATCATAGATGACACAATGATTAATCCAAAGACCAACAACCAAAATTTATTTCCGAGTTTAAAGCTGATTGAAACAATATCTGAAACTGATAAATTACTATTAAAAGCAAAAACTACAACGATTAATTGTAAGGGAACCATCACATAAAAAATAGGAAAATAACATAATGCTACCGCACCCATTGCAATTCCGAATGTAGCTAATGACAACACAAATAGTTTTCCAAAATTCTTCCCTTTCAGAAAATAAAAATAACCTTTGTCATCTTCTGAATTTTCCAAATCTTTCACCTTACAAACCTTAAAATAATGTGCTGTAACCCCTAATGAAACCACTTGCGTAATTACTATTAATACAAACACTAAAGCCACGTAAGCAATTATAGTTAACAATGGATAATCAAAATTAGGGCGAAAATTTTCTGGACCATCTCCCGATTGTACAGCTTCTATAAAAACTGGAATAAAAGGAATATAAATTATCAATAGCAAAGGTAAAGTCACCAAAGCCGTCACCAACAAATGTAGAAAACCGTCCATCCACACTTTTTTAAATAAATCGAAACTCTTAGATAATATATCTCCAAAATCTGGGGAACTTGCAGTTTCTATTTTCTGAAGTAATTGTTTTTTGTTCATAATTTAATTGGTTTGTTGAACGCAAAGTTAAGAAAAAGAAAGCTGCCATAATGTCACAGATTTCAATTAAATTGTATCTTTGCAACCCAGATTAATTTCAGGTATATTAATTGACAAGTAGAACAGAGGTTATACAATAAAGAGATCCCCGCATTCGCGAGGAGTTATTATGGAAAAGATAATAGACGAAAAAATACAAGGACAAGCTTTAGATCTTGAAAAAAACGATAAAAACAAACGTAAACTTTTTATTGAAAGTTACGGCTGTGCCATGAACTTTAGCGATAGCGAAATCGTAGCTTCTATCCTTGCTAACGAAGGTTTTAACACTACGCAAAACCTAGAAGATGCCGATTTGGTTTTGGTAAATACTTGCTCAATTCGGGACAAAGCCGAACAAACCATTCGCAAACGTTTACAAAAATACAATGCCATTAAAAAAATAAATCCAGGAATGAAAGTGGGTGTTTTAGGCTGTATGGCAGAACGTCTAAAAGAAAAATTTTTAGAGGAAGAACGGATTGTCGATTTGGTTGTTGGACCCGATGCCTACAAAGATCTTCCTAACCTTATAAAAGAAGTAGAAGACGGTCGTGATGCAGTAAATGTAATTTTATCTAAAGACGAAACTTATGGCGACATTGCACCTGTTAGACTTGGCGGAAATGGAGTAACCGCATTCGTAAGTATTACCCGTGGTTGCGACAATATGTGTACTTTTTGTGTGGTTCCTTTTACCCGCGGAAGAGAGCGTAGTCGCGATCCTCAAAGTATTATAAACGAAGTAAACGATCTTGCTGAAAAAGGATATAAAGAAATCACGCTGTTAGGTCAGAACGTAGATAGTTATTTATGGTACGGCGGCGGATTAAAAAAGGATTTTAAAAATGCTTCCGAAATACAAAAAGCAACCGCAACCGATTTTTCACAATTGTTGGATTTAGTTGCTACGGCTCAACCCAAAATGCGGATTCGTTTTTCAACTTCCAACCCACAGGATATGTCGATAGATGTTCTACATACCATGGCAAAACATAAAAATATTTGCGACTATATCCATTTGCCTGTTCAGAGTGGAAGTACTCGTATTTTAAAGGAAATGAACCGTCAACACACCCGCGAAGAGTACATAGAATTAATAGATAATATTCGTAAAATCCTTCCCAATTGTGCCATTTCACAAGATATGATAACAGGTTTCCCAACTGAAACGGAAGAAGATCATCAAGACACACTAAGTTTAATGGAATATGTAAAATACGACTACGGCTATATGTTTGCTTATTCCGAAAGACCCGGAACTTTAGCCGCACGTAAAATTAAAGATGATGTACCTGAAGAAGTGAAAAAACGTCGTTTGTCCGAAATTGTAACCTTACAAAGAGAGCATTGTGCTTTTAGAACTGAAGCATTTGTAGGCCAGACTTTAGAAGTATTAATTGAAAAAGAATCTAAAAAAAGTGACCAACATTGGGCAGGAAGAACCTCACAAAATACGGTTGCAGTTTTTGACAAAGAAAATTATAATAAAGGAGATTTTGTAATGGTAAAAATTACCGATTGCACCAGTGCAACTTTAATAGGAAATGCAGTTGGTTACTCTGAAAACAACTAAAAAAAGACCTCATAGGTTTTTTAAAACCTGTGAGGTTTAACAAATAAATATGGAATCAGTACAAGCAACAAAACAACGTTTCGGAATAATAGGAAACGACCCAAAATTAAACAGAGTTATCGAAAAGGCAATTCAAGTTGCTCCAACAGATATTTCGGTGTTAGTTACAGGAGAAAGTGGTGTTGGTAAAGAAAGTGTTCCTAAAATTATCCATTCGCTTTCGCACCGAAAACACGGGAAATATATTGCCGTAAACTGTGGAGCAATTCCTGAAGGAACCATAGATAGCGAACTTTTTGGTCACGAAAAAGGAGCTTTTACCGGAGCTACTGCTACCCGCTCTGGGTATTTTGAAGTTGCCGATGGCGGAACCATTTTTCTTGATGAAGTAGGTGAATTACCCTTACCTACTCAAGTACGATTGCTTAGAGTTTTAGAAAATGGAGAGTTTTTAAAAGTAGGTTCTTCTAAAACTCAAAAAACAGATGTTCGGATTGTGGCTGCTACCAATATTAATATGGCAGAAAACATTAGCAAGGGTAAATTTAGAGAAGATCTTTATTATCGCTTAAGTACTATAGAAATTCATCTTCCCCCATTGCGTGAACGTCACGAAGATATTCATTTACTATTCCGAAAATTTGCATCCGATTTTGCTCAGAAATACAAAATGCCTACCATTCGGTTAGACGAACAAGCAACCGAATTATTATTAAATTATCGTTGGGGTGGAAATATTCGACAGTTAAGAAATGTTGCCGAACAAATTTCCGTTTTAGAAAAAGACAGAAACATTAACTACCAAACTCTTAGAGGATATCTAAAAGATGTTGGAAGTAACCTTCCTGCAATTATAGAAACGAAAAAACGTGAAAGTGATTTTAGCAACGAAAGAGAACTTTTATACAAGGTGCTTTTTGATATGCAACGCGATTTAAACGATGTTAAAAAACTAACTTTAGAGTTAATGAAATCTGGAAACAACTCAAAAGTTCAAGAGGAAAATTCTTCTATCATTGCAAAAATGAATTTAGACACTCAAAAAAGTACCGAGTCGTCTATTTCAACTTTAGTAAACAATTTGGAATCTACTCCTACAGAAAATGTAGAAGTTATAAATATTTCAGAAACAAAACCCGAAACATATCAAACAGAATCTGTTGCTTCAAAAAACTATACTTTTGTAGAAGATATTGAAGAAGAAGAAAATCTTTCTATTCAAGAAAAGGAGTTGGAACTTATTAAAAAATCCTTAGAAAAATATAATGGCAAACGAAAAGATGCTGCCGAAGAATTAGGTATTTCAGAAAGAACATTATATCGAAAAATAAAACAATATAATTTGTAATTTTATCCCATATTTGTAAAACTTTATGAAATATTTAAAATCATTTTTTGCAGTTGTACTTATTGTAATTACGTTTCAAAGTTGTGGGAGTTACTCTTTTACGGGAGCCGATATTAATTATTCGACAACCAAAACTTTTCAGGTAAATTATTTTTTAAATAATGCCCCAATTGTAGAACCTGGAATAGATAGAACCTTTACTTTAAAATTACAGGATTTGATTTTAAATCAGTCAAATTTAGACTTAGTCAACAACAATGGCGATTTAATTTACGAAGGCGAAATAGTAGAATATTACATTGCTCCTATTACAGCAACTTCAGAAAGTACTGCGGCACAAAACAGATTAACCATAAGCGTAAATGTGCGTTTCTATAATACAAAGGAAGAATTAAAAGACTTTGATCAACGTTTTTCTTTTTATTACGATTATGGTGGTAGTTCCCAATTGGTAGGTTCGCAAAAAGATGAAGCGATAGATGTAATTTTTGAACGAATTACACAAGATATTTTTAATGCTTCTTTGGCTAATTGGTAGAGGAAAAGACGGAAGTTTTAAGACAGAATACGGAGGTGCTAATCTTTGCCAAAGTTTAAAATTTTGGCAAAGTTGAATAATAATAATTTAACTATTTAAAATAAGATTCCTGATTCCGCAGGAATAGATATCCCTGCTTTCACAGGTAATATATGAACACAAAAACCTTTACATACCTACTTGCCAACCCGCAAAACATAAGTCAAGACCAGCAATTAGAATTGTCTGATATTCTAGACAAATACCCTTATTTTCAATCGGCAAGAGCTTTGCAATTAAAAGGTTTAAAAAATTCTAACAGTTTTTTATATAACGACGCATTAAAACTAACCGCAGCTTACACCACCGACAGAAACATTCTTTTTGAATATATTACATCTGACCATTTTATACAAAATGAAATTTCGGAAGTGATACAACAACACGACGAATCGGTAAATGAAATTGAAGTAGTTTCTGAAAATATTTCAGAACAAATAAGCGTGGAAATAGACAATCAAATTAAAACAGAACTTAAAAAAGCGGAAGCTATTTTGAATCCTGACTTATTCCTACCTAAAGAAAACGAAGTTGATATCAAACCTGAAATTGAAGTAGAAAAAGAAATAAAATTACAAATCGAAGAACCTTTAGATTTCAAAAAAGAAGATGCACATTCTTTTTCCGAATGGTTAAAGTTAGCTTCGGCAAAACCTATTGTTCGAGAAGAAATAGAAGAAGAAAATTCAGATAAAATTCAAAAATTCGAACTAATAGATAAGTTTATTCAGGAAAAACCCAAATTAATTCCTATAAAAAACACCAATGAAGAAAAAGAGAATAAAAACCTCGCAGAGCAATATACACAAGCATCGGACTCACTTATGACCGAAACATTGGCAAAGGTTTATTTGCAACAAAAAAACTATAAAAAAGCCATACAAGCATATAAAATATTAATTTTGAAAAATCCCGAAAAAAGTGGTTTCTTTGCAGACCAAATTCGAGCAATAAATAAAAAGATCAATTTAAAAAATTCATGAGCACGTTTTCAATATTTATAGGACTAATTATTTTTGTAGCATTTTTATTAATCATTGTTATAATGGTTCAAAACCCAAAAGGCGGTGGATTAGCTTCGTCGTTTGGTGGAGGAGGAACACAACAATTAGGAGGTGTTCAAAAAACAACCGACTTTTTAGACAAGAGTACTTGGACATTGGCTACCATTTTGTTAGCGTTAATTTTACTTTCTAACATTTCTATAATGGGTGGAGTAGGTAAAAAAGGTTCTAAAGCCATGGACGAAAACGCTATCGAAAACGCCTTGCCTCCAGCAGACACTACTCCTGCAGACACACAAGACACAACAGGTGATAACAAATAGAAAATCACTTTTATAAAATATTTAAAATGCCAGTTTATGACAAGCTGGCATTTTTTATTGTTACTTGTCACAAAATTTTAGATGGCATACTTTTAGCATAAAAGCTATTTCGAAAATTAAATTAACAACTAAAAAATAAATTGAAAAATGGCTTTAAAAATTCAACCTCTTTCAGACAGAGTTTTAGTAGCTCCTCAAGAAGCAGAAACTAAAACAGCTTCTGGAATTTACATTCCAGATTCTGCAAAAGAAAAACCTCAACAAGGAAAAGTTGTTGCCGTAGGAAAAGGAAAAAAAGATCACCAAATGACAGTAAAAGTGGGTGATATAGTTCTTTACGGAAAATATTCTGGTAGCGAATTAAAATACGAAGGTAACGACTACCTTATGATGCGAGAAGATGATATTCTTGCGATAATTTAATTAAATTCCAATTAACAAATTCCAAATAACAAAAAGATGGCAAAAGATATAAAATTTGATATTGAAGCACGCGATAGCATCAAACGTGGTGTAAACGCATTAGCAGATGCAGTAAAAGTAACTTTAGGTCCTAAAGGACGAAATGTAATTATTGGAAAATCGTTTGGTGGACCACAAATTACCAAAGACGGTGTTACCGTAGCAAAAGAAATTGAATTAGAAGATCCTTTAGAAAATATGGGTGCTCAAATGGTAAAGGAAGTAGCTTCAAAAACCAACGATTTAGCTGGTGATGGAACAACTACTGCAACCGTTTTAGCGCAAGCAATTGTAAAAGAAGGATTAAAAAATGTTGCTGCGGGTGCAAATCCGATGGATTTAAAAGCTGGGATTGACAAAGCGGTTATCGCTTTAACCAACGACCTAAACAAGCAAGCAAAAAAGGTTAGTAATTCATCTGGAATGATCCAGCAAGTGGCCTCTATTTCAGCAAACAACGACCAATTAATTGGTGATTTAATTGCGGAAGCTTTCGGAAAAGTTGGAAAAGAAGGTGTAATTACTGTGGAAGAATCTAAAGGTACCGAAACTCACGTAGATGTTGTGGAAGGAATGCAGTTTGATCGTGGTTACCTATCACCTTACTTTGTAACAGACAGTGAAAAAATGCAAACTGAAATGGAAAATCCGATGATCCTATTATACGACAAAAAGGTTTCTACAATGAAGGATTTACTTCCTATTTTAGAACCAGTTGCACAACAAGGAAAATCGTTATTAATTATTGCTGAAGATGTAGATGGCGAAGCATTGGCGACTTTAGTAGTTAATAAATTAAGAGGTTCACTTAAAATTGCAGCGGTAAAAGCGCCAGGATTTGGAGACCGTCGTAAAGCGATGTTAGAAGATATTGCTATTTTAACTGGAGGTACTGTGATTTCAGAAGAACTTGGTTTCACTCTTGAAAATGCTACTCTAGAAATGCTAGGAACTGCAGAAACAGTAACTATCGACAAAGACAACACTACGATTGTAAAAGGTGCTGGTAAAAAAGCAGATATAAAAGCAAGAGTAAATCAGATAAAAGCTCAGATTGAAACTACTACAAGCGATTACGACAAAGAAAAATTACAAGAGCGTTTGGCTAAATTGGCTGGCGGTGTTGCGGTTTTATATGTTGGAGCTGCTTCGGAAGTAGAAATGAAAGAAAAGAAAGATCGTGTGGACGATGCATTAAATGCAACTCGTGCAGCTGTTGAAGAAGGAATTGTTGCCGGTGGTGGTGTTGCTTTGGTTAGAGCAAAATCGGTTTTAGAAAAATTAAGTTCAAACAGTTTAGACGAAACCACAGGAATCAATATTGTTGCAAAAGCAATTGAAGCTCCTTTACGTACTATTGTTGAAAATGCTGGAGGCGAAGGTTCTGTAGTTATCAACAAAGTATTGGAAGGAAAGAAAAACTACGGTTACGATGCAAAATCTGATAAATACGTAGATATGTTGGAAGCAGGAATTATAGACCCTAAAAAAGTAACTCGTGTTGCTTTAGAGAACGCAGCTTCGGTTGCAGGGATGATTCTTACTACCGAATGTGCCTTGGTAGATATTAAAGAAGACTCTCCAGCGATGCCTCCAATGGGTGGTGGCGGAATGCCTGGAATGATGTAGTGGCGAATCGCCACCGATAAATATTTTCTAATGACGGCGTGACTTTGGGTCACGCCGTCATTTTTTTTAAATCTTTTTCTTCTGAAAATAAAAAGCAGGTAATAACACCAATAAAAATATAGGCTGAATTAAAAACCGTCTTACATAAAACAAAGCCAAAAAGTTTTTTTCTTCTGTATAAAAAAACATGTAGGAAAAACTCAGTATCAATGCAACAAATAAAATTGAATACAAGAAACTCGACAGTTTTAAAATTCCTTTTTCCCTAAAAGCCAACCAAATAATAGCTAAAGAAATTAAGGTATTCAGAAAAAATCGAAAGATTAAATTTCCTACTAACTTCACGGAATCAATTTCAGGCAAGGGAGTGTTTTTATAATCCGATTTATAAAATTCGATAAGAGGATCGTAAAATAATTCACTTTCAAACATTCGAATAAGCACCAACAAAAAGGCTAATAAAATAAGTAATACTATTTTAAACAGTTTCTTCATTTATAGCTTCTTTTTTTTCTTTTTCAGCTTCAATTTCATCCTCATCTTCTGAAAGCATTCGTACCCAAATCATCCAAAGCATGAAAACCATTCCGTAGATAATTGCTGGAAAAACCACACTATGAAGCATTTCTTGGTATTCTGGATATTCGTAATACACCACTGTTAGGATGGCGATTCTAATTAAATTCACTAAATAAATTAACAATCCTCCTACCATTAAAAACAAAAAGGTTTTTTTAAATTTTTCAGCAAAAGCAATGATAAACGAAATAAATAATATGATGATACTTGCCGCATTACAACCTTCCACAATCCGAATCATAAATTCATTATTTACGAATAGTTTCTGACTTGCTTCGGATTCATGAGGTTCTATTTTTGAAGAATAGCCCATCCATTCAATCATCACGCTGCTTTGTTTGGCAACGATGTGTGTAAAATAATCTGGATAATATTTTCCGTCTTGTGATTTATTTAAATATACCGAATACAAAAAACTTAGTAACAAATAGGTGCCAAGAAATAATACGACAAAGCGTATTACAGATTTATATTTTTGAAAAAGTACTTTCAAAGAATTGGGTTTTCAACAAAAATAGAGATTACATTTTTTAATTAACCACAAAGCACACAAAGATTTTCACAAAGGATACAAAGGTATTTACAAGGCTTTAGTAAATTTGCATCTTTAACAAACACAAAATGCCCTACAAAATTATTCAAGATCAGGTTAGCAATATTGTATTGCTAAATAATTTATCTGTTGAAACTAGATTAACTCAAATCTGCAAATTACTTCAAACTTCTTTAGATCATTATGACTGGGTTGGGTTTTATTTTGCCAATCACGAAGAAAAAACACTTCATTTAAAAGCCTATGCTGGTGAAGAAACTGATCATACCGTAATCCCATTTGGAAAAGGAATTTGTGGACAAGTAGCGGTTTCCAACCAAAATTTTATAGTGGAAGATGTAAAATCTCAGGACAATTATATTGCTTGTAGTATAAATGTAAAATCGGA
>JALWUJ010000134.1:0-1184 GCA_027080135.1 Flavobacteriaceae bacterium
CTCGATATCCTGCCGCAATACCTAACAGGTAACTAAACCGACCGATAATCGGCACCTTCGCCCGGCCGAACATGCACCCCAACGGACTTCGCTAAACTGCGAAGGGAATTAAAGATACAAAACTTTATTAAACCCTAAAGCCAAATATGCAATTTAGCCTTTAAAGGTCAAACCGTCAAATTGCAAATTTGGCGGAGCTGACCGACAACCACGGAGCTTTTAGTTTACCACAAAAACCCTATGCAGTTTAGCAGTTGTTGTGGCCGCTGTTGCCTTAAACTTCAATTGAAATTTTTACTTTCCCACCAAGTCCTTTTTCAACGATGTCATAAAGTGTTTTGAGGGTAAGATTGCTACCATTATTTTCAACTCTTGAAATGTAAGTTCGTTTTTTATCGACCAACCCAGCTAGTTGTTCCTGAGTCAAGCTTTTTTCTTCCCTTGCTTTTTTTAGGAGGAGTCCGATTTTGAATGATTCGAACTCTCTATCCAGTTCGTCTCTCCTTTCCGTTCCTTTTTTACCATAAACGGCATTTTTGATTTCTTTCCAGCTTTTAGTTTCCATTTTAAGTCTCCTTTTTATCTTGGTAATATTCAAACATTAATTTCAAGGCTTTGTCAATTTCCTTTTTAGGTGTCTTTTGTGATTTTTTTGCAAAGCCATTTAATAGTATCACTAATTTCCCTTTGTCAAAGAAGCAAAACACTCGCCATATATTGGAAGCTAGCTTTATTCTTGCTTCATAAAGCCCATTAGTGCCCGTCAAAGCTTTTAAGTAATTAGAAGGAACCCTTTCTAAAGTTTCAATAGCTTCGATGATTTTATAAATCTTATTTTGAACCTTTTTTGGTTGCTTTAGTAAGAAATCTTCAAAGTGATTTTTATAAGCTATGACCTCTCGAACTTTATCCATTACCACAAAGGTAACTTAAAAGTTACAAATATCAACAAAAATTGGTTTAAACTGAACGAGAGGGGTGTTGCAATGCGCCACAACGGCCTTGACTATAAGACCGTAGGGACTAAGTTACGAAAAAACTGTGATAACCCACAAAGGCAGATATTTGATTTGGAACAAATCAACACACAACACCAACCAAAGCAAATATTTGGCGGACTTTGCAAATAGCGATAAACTTAGCTTTCAGCGAATAAACCCTATGGCTTATAGTTGGTGTTGGCA
>JALWUJ010000134.1:1194-1968 GCA_027080135.1 Flavobacteriaceae bacterium
GCTATCTAGCGAGTTATTTACATATCCAAGCTGTAGCTCATACTCAAAATCACTAACGGCACGGAGACCTCTTATGAGAACTTGTGCATCTTGAGACTTTGCTAACTCTACTGTTAGATTATCAAATTCTACTTGTTCTTTACTATCCATAGATAATTTCTTTAAAATTTGACCAACGGCTACAAGTTTACTCATTTTTGTTCCTTTCGATGGTGACCAAACTTTGCCAGTTCGTTGTCCGTATTCTTTAACTGAAAAGTAGTAAGTAGTTCCATCATTTCCCATTCTGGGTCTTTCTGGATAATGTGTTTTTAATATGGCTTTTTCGAACAATCGCTTGACCAATTCGGCTGCTTCTTTACTTATTGGTTTTTTTGTACTATTTACTTCAATCGTTCCCCAATTATCAGTATCCCAAATACTTGTTTCAGCAATATGATAAACTAAATAGTAAGTATTATCCTCTTGATTAAATTCAATGTCCAAAACATATTCGGAAGAAAAGGATGGGAATACTTGGAATCTAATTTCTGGTGAATCAGATAACCCAGTAAATAACACCTTTTTAACTTTTGAATAGTATTCAAACTCAAAATCATAGATTCCAAAAAAACCAGCAACAGGTTCTAAATTATCAAAACCTTTCTGAGCAACCAAATCCAATGAAGAAGTGATTACTATTATAAAAAATGTACAATATTTCACTGATTTCTCATTTTAATGCCTGCCAACGGCCTTGCGCAAACGTCTGTGGCGGTTTTCCGAACCTTGTTT
>JALWUJ010000134.1:1978-3306 GCA_027080135.1 Flavobacteriaceae bacterium
TCGTTTTTGTCTGCCGTAGCCTAAAGTTAAATATTTTCATCGAATTTGTCAGCATACCCAAATGCCGACATAGCGTTTTGCGCATTGTTGTGCGCTTTTATGTTATTTAAAATAAGTTCCAAAAGCATTTTCCTTTTCAAAACTAGAGATAATAGAATCCTCTTTTGGAGTTCTTCTTATAATTGGGTTATCTCTCCAAAATTTAGGTTTATATTTTGCATTTTTAAAGATAGAGACATCTTCAAGAGCCAATCCTGATTCTCGTAGTTTTTTGGATGGTTTGGAAGAGTTTTTGTAGAAAATCATTCTTGAAGAGGCTTTTGAAGGTATGACCTTATCATCAACGACCAGGTCATAGTTAAATTCCACAAGAATATAGTCAATAAGGTTTCCCGTATCAGAAAAGCTGAATTTCCAGTTGTAGTTGGGGTTAACAACTTTCACTTCCTTGTCAACGTCATGTTTGGTTATTTTATCGACTCCTAGTGCATGATCAATAGCAACATTATATTCAACAAGACGTTTTTGGGTCATATTATAAACAAAATATCCATAGCTGTTTATTGGGTTATCCAACTCTTTTGAAGGGTTAAATTCGATTTTGACATAGGAATTTAATCCTTTCGTATACTCTTCCTGTAAGGTAAAGTCGTACTGCTCAAAGAAGTAAGTAGCAAATGGTCTGCCAATAGCCTTTTTACCAGTATCGAAAAGATTGTACCCTACTGTGAGATATGAAAAATTAGTGAAAGAGAAAAATACAGAACCGGGCACATGTTTTTTTCTGGCAAACCGGGCCTGTTCTATATGGATTTTATCAATACCATTAAGGCTAAAGGAAACATTATAGAACGCTTCAATTAATTCGGTGGCTACAGTATCCTGAAATACTAGTTGTCTATAAAAAGCTTTACCGTATCTTATTTTTGACTCCTTAAGAATCACCAATATTTCTTTTGCAATTTGGAGTGCTTTATCATTAACTACAACTTCGTGTAAATAAATGATGTTTTTTGACATCTGGATGTTTAGGATAGTATCATTTTTTACCGAAATCCTTACAGGGCTGTAAGCAATATGAGTGACAATTAATGAAACGGAGTCCTTTGTAGGCAGTCTAATTTCAAATTCTCCCAAATCGTTACTGATGGTTCCTATTCCGAATGATTCAGAGTAAATATGTGCGTATGATATAGGTTCATGGGTAAGACTGTCCAGTAGCTTTCCAAGTATTACTTGTGCAGTAGATGTCGTCAGAGTCCCCAAAAACACAAAAGCAAATAGGAAAAAGTTTTTCAAGATTATTGTCTTATAATTGCGCACAACGG
>JALWUJ010000135.1 GCA_027080135.1 Flavobacteriaceae bacterium
ATATAATTTTTTTTTTTAAAATAAATTTTAAATAAAAAATGATGCTTATTATTGCTTGTTAATATGTAGTATAACTTTTTTAAAAATTATTTTGAAATTGAGTTAAATAAAGTTTACAGCAAGATATCAACAGTATTTCAACGGTTTTTACTTCTGAAAAATAACAAGATAGCTATTTAAATAAACAATTGTTATTTACATAAATCAACAGTATATTTTTGATAAGTTTTTTTAAATTTTAAGTTGAAAAGATATATTTTTAATAAGATAACTTTTCTAAAATTGAAGGCTAACTTTTTTGGTTAATTGAATTAATTTTTTCTATGGAAATTTTAATTTCAACTACCAAATTTATTTTTAATTTTTCTATTAACAACTGTTAACAGGTTATCAACCTATTTTTTTAAAATGTAATTATATAATTTATTAGAATTAAAAAGATTACTTTGTTGTTCCTCCTTATAAAGACAAATACAATATCTTTGTAATAATTTGATGTTTAATTTAAAGGATACCCGTTTTCACGGGCATATTATGAAAATAGCCATAGGAAACGACCACGCTGGTCCCGAATACAAAAAAGCCATTGTAAAATTACTTGAATCTAAAGGAATCACAGTTACCAATTATGGAACCGATACCGAAGCAAGTGTAGATTATCCAGATTTTATTCATCCTGTTGCTACCGATGTGGCTGATGGAAAAGTAGATTTAGGAATCGTTATTTGTGGATCTGGAAATGGTGCTGCTATGACTGCAAATAAACATCAAAAAGTAAGAGCTGCTCTTTGTTGGACCAAAGAACTTACCGAACTAGCAAGGTTACACAACGATGCTAATATTTTAAGCATTCCAGCTCGTTTTACAAGTATTCCGCAAGCAGTTGCAATGGTAGAAACTTTTTTAAATACCGATTTTGAAGGAGGTCGTCATCAAACTAGAGTCGATAAAATTCCTTGTGCTTGATTTATGGGAAATTCCCACGAACATAACCACACTCACACAGATTTAAAAGGAAAAAAACTTCTTTTTACCATTGTTTTAAATACTATTATTACTGTATCTCAAGTCATTGGTGGACTTATTTCTGGGAGTTTATCTTTACTGTCGGATGCACTTCATAATTTTACCGATGTTGTATCATTGTTAATAAGCTATATTGCAAATTTATATACCAAAAAAGAAGCATCTCATCATCGGACTTTTGGTTATAAGCGAGCCGAAATTATTGCCGCTTTTGTTAATTCTGCTTCTTTAGTAATTATTGCTTTTTATCTTTCATATGAAGCGGTTTTGCGTTTTTATAATCCTGTTTCAATTAAAAGTAATTTGGTAATTTGGTTAGCATTATTAGCGATTGTTGCCAACGGATTTTCTGTTCTATTACTTAAATCTGAAGCTAAAGAAAACATGAATATGCAATCTGCATATCTTCATTTATTTACGGATATGGCTGCCTCGGTTGCGGTGTTAATTGGTGGTCTTTTAATGAAATATTTTCAATGGTTTTGGGTAGATAGTTTACTTACATTACTCATTGCTGTTTACTTGCTTTTTGTGGGTTACGACCTGCTGAAAAAATCGTTTAATGTATTAATGTTATTTACTCCAGAAGATATTAATTTAGAACAAATTAGTGCTTCGGTAGTGGAGTTTTCTGAAGTAAGAAACATACATCATATTCATGTTTGGCAATTAAATGAAGACGAAGTACATTTAGAAGCACACGTAGAATTTTGTGAAGATATTAAACTATCTGAATTTGATGTAATTTCAGAAAAAATTGAAGCGATGCTTTTAAAAAAATTTCAAATCAATCATATTTACCTTCAACCAGAATTTAACAAACCAGACCCTAAAGATATTATTATTCAGGATTAGTGCTTCAGCTCCGATCAGCAACCATGCTTTGGAACTTTGACTTTGATAAGTGCAGGCAAGTTTAGCGATAGTAATATTTTCCTGCAGGGTTTTTGAAACCTTGTAGGTATAGTAAGAAAAAAAGTATTTTTAGAATATGAAAATAGTTAGTAAAAAATTTAAAGACTTATCTACTAAAGAGCTTTATGACATTTTGCAATTACGTTCTGAAGTATTTGTGGTAGAACAAGATTGTGTCTATCAAGATATTGATGGTAAAGATGAAAAAGCACTACATATTATAGGAATAAAAAAAGGAAAAATAATAGCATATACCAGATGTTTTCAAGCAGGTGATTATTTTAAAGAAGCTTCTATCGGAAGGGTTGTTGTTGAAAAATCACAACGAAAATTTAACTACGGAAGCCAAATAATGAAAGCTTCAATAAACGAAATAGAAACTCGTTTTAAAACTACAATTATCAAGATTTCTGCACAAGTTTATTTACAAAAATTTTATACCGAATTAGGATTTAAAAATGTTGGGGAAGAATATTTAGAAGATGGGATTCCGCATATTGCTATGATAAAAAACTAATTTTTTAAATAGTTTAAAGCTTCTTTTAAAAGTGTATTTTCTTTCTCCTTTGTTTCAGATAACATAAGATTAACCTCTTTTTTATTTTCGTTTAACCAACGTATTAATTTTTGATTGTTAAAATAATACCTGTTTTCTGTAAAAACTGTTTTTTTAGTTTCAAAAAACTCTGTATCACCTTCTTCAAGAGCATAATCTTTATCGTAATAAATAGGTCGGTTGTAGGTGGCTTGTTTTTCAAAAACAAAAAATAACTGCTTGTTTTTATAATAATATTCGGTGTGAGTATTTCCAGTTTCAAAAAACAAATCAACTTCAATTACCGTAAATTCTTTATTATTAGTGTAGGTTTTTTTCTCACCTCCTTCAGTAGATTCTCCGATAATTTCGGAATAATAAAATGTATAAAAATTTTGATTGTTCTTAATCTGTTTGTAATCCTTTTTAATTTGTTTAATTACAGATTTTGAAGATTGAGCGTTTATAGAAAACGAACCAAACAACAAAAGCATCCATAAAAAAGGTGCTTTTTTCATAAGTAATTATTTTAATTTTACTGCAGTTCCGTAGGCAAGAATTTCAGAAGCACCTTGCATTACCATTGAAGTTGTTAACCTGATATTTAAAATAGCATCGGCTCCCATTCGTTCTGCATCTTTTTGCATTCTTTCCATTGCTTGTTCTCTGGCTTGTGCTTGTAGTTTGGTGTATTCATCAATTTCTCCTCCCACTAAACTTTTAAGTCCAGCAAAAATATCTCTTCCTACATTTCTGGCTCTTACGGTGCTTCCTCTAGCTACTCCAAGAATTTCTGCTATATCTTTATTCGGAATTATTTCTGTGGTTGTTAGTATCATTATATTTAATATTGATTGAATTGCAAGTTACTAAAAAAGCTTCAAAAAAGTAGAAATACCTTTTTGAAGCTTCAGAAAAAATAAAACTATTTTTCTAATTTAAAGCATCAATTACCGCCTTCATTTTTGCTTGAACTTCGGTTGCAAATTCACCTAAATTCTCATTTTCAATCGAGCTCATCGAGGCTATTGGATCTACTGTTGAAACTTCAATATCGCCATTATCGTGTTCTTCTACCACAACATTACAAGGTAAAAAGACACCTATTTTATCTTCTTCTTGAAGTGCTTTATGTGCATAACCAGGATTACAAGCTCCTAAAATTCGGTATTTTTTAAAATCTACATCAATTTTTTCTTTAAAAGCTTTCTGGATATTAATATCTGTTAATACACCAAAACCTTCTACTTTTAAAGCAGCAGTAACTTGTTCTATTGCTTCTTCAAAATTCTTTGTACTGACTATTTTATTAAAATAATAACTCATAATATTTTTATTTAAATGTTAAAATACTTCTGCAAAATTAAAGGTTTTGAGTGTGGGTTGTGGTTACAAAAGTTACATAATATTTTTCTCTTAGCGTCTTAGCGACTTTGCGAGAATTTTTTATTTATCAATAGACTTCACATCCTTATTAAACGGAATTCCAAGTTGTAATAACACATCATCATCGTCTGTATGATTAGAAGAATCTAAACCATAAACAATTTTTGAAGTGTCTCCATAAGTAAAAGTACCGAAAATTCGATCCCAAATTGAGAGCACATTTCCATAATTACTATCGGTCCAAGGAAGTTCAAAATGATGGTGGAATTTATGCATATTAGGAGAAACAATTACATAACTCAAACCTTTATCCAACCAAAGAGGAAGTTTCATGTTTGCGTGATTAAAATAGGTAAATGGGATGGTAATCATTCGGTATAAAAAGTAAAACGAAATAGGCATTCCCATTAAAACAACCACTCCTAAAGCAAAGGTTTCTCGAATTAAGAAATCTAAAGGGTGGTGCCGAGTTCCTGTCGTAACATCCACTTTTTTGTCTGTATGATGAACGATATGAAGTCGCCACATCCAACGCACTTTGTGTAGTAAAAAATGAACGAAATATTGCGAAGTAAAATCCAAAACTAAAATTGAAATAATTAGTTTTACCCAAAGAGGAGCTTCAAACAGGTTTAACAATCCAAAATTAGAAGCACTTAACCAAATATCTATTTTTAAAAGAATTATCCCAAATAAAGAATTGATAACCAAAACAAAAAACAATAAAATAAAGTTGGTTTTTGCGTGTTTCCATTTATTATAAGGTTTGGTAACAAAAGTATAATAGCCTTCTACAATCCAGAAAAAGGTGATAAAAAAAAGTACCCAACCGCCTTTAATCCAAATAGGTAAATGTTCAAAGTAATTTAAAAATTCTTGCATTAGTTGTTTGTTGTTTAGTTAAGTATAGCGACACCGAATCCTCTTTTATTGAAATTAATTTACTTCAAAATCTTGCGATATTTATTCTCATCGTTCAAAAGAGAAACCGCTTCAATAATTTCTGGACTGTTGATGATATGATAATTATACATTCCGTCACGATAAAAATAACGTTTTAAAATTTCATCGCTTAATAAGGTTGTTATTTCGTGCTTTTTTTCAACTAATGCTTTTTCTTTCGCTTGATCTACCGAACTCATTAATTGGGTATAACTCGCTTGAATATCTTTATCTAATTTTTCGGTTTTTGCTTTCCTAAGAGCTTCTTCAAATACTTTTTCGGTTTCGGTTTCGTATTCAAAATTGTTGGATTTTAGATAACTTAAGAACTTTTGAAAATCCGCTTCTGTAAACGAAAAATCCTCCCAAGAGGTTAATTGATGTGAATAATAATAATCCGTAGCAAAATCAAAAATTGCTTGATCTTTTAACAATGCTGTGGTTATTGGGCTGAATTTTCCTGTTTCCAACTCAATATCTGGCATAATTCCTCCGCCATCGTAAACCGTTCTTCCGCCTTTGGTTTTAAAAGCATTGTACTCTTTTGGATCTACCCTTACTGGGTCTCCGTTTTCATCCCGATTCCAATAATCTAGTGCTTGAATACAACGACCACTTGGTGTGTAATATCGAGAAATAGTGACTTTTAATTGAGTTCCGTAAGTAAGGGGTTTGGGTCTTTGTACCAATCCTTTTCCAAAACTACGAGCTCCAATAATTACCGCACGATCTAAATCTTGCAAACCTCCCGAAACAATTTCACTTGCCGAAGCACTACGACCATTTACCAAAACCACCAAAGGGATTTCAGTATCAATCGGTTCTTTAGAGGTTTTATAGGTTCTATTGTATTTTTTTATCACCGATTTTGTAGTCACAATCGACTCTCCTTTTGGAACGAAAAGATTCACAATATTTATTGCTTCGGTTAGTAATCCTCCAGGATTTCCGCGTAAATCTAAAATGATTTTTGTAGCTCCTTGTCCTTTTAAATCTTCCAAAGCTGCTTTGGTTTCTAAAGTGGTTTTTTGGTTGAATTTTGACAAGACAATATAACCTACATCATCATTAATCAATTTATAAAAAGGAACCGCATGAACATCTATCGCACCACGAGTTAAAGTAGTGGTTTCGGTTTTTCCTTGACGTAAATATGAAATTTTCACTTTAGAATCTGAAGCACCTTTTAATAATTCGGAAGCATCGCCATCAAAGTCTGCAATGGTAATATCGCCAATTTTTACAATTTGATCGCCAGCTTTTAACCCTGCTTTATCTGCAGGAAAGTCTTTAAAAGGCTCGATGATAATCATTTTTCCGTCCTTGTTTCTAACGGAGGCACCAATACCCGTGTACATTCCAGAGTTGTTTATTCGGGCATCTTCCACCTCTTGTTCGTTCCAAAAAACCGTGTATGGATCGAGATCTTCTAACATTCCCTTAATCGCATTATTCATTAAATCTGAAGGTGTAGTTTCGTCCACATAATTCATATTTAACTCTTTAAAAAGGGTGGTAAATATTTCTATTTGTTTGGCAATTTCAAAAAAATCACCTTTAAAACTCAAGGTTGTAAATGCAACAACAATTACAATTGTGGGAATTATTATTCTCTTTTTCATTTGTTTTTTCGTTTTTTAAGATACCTTCTAATTAAATAAATAATAATAAATAGAAGGATGATAAAAGGCCATAAATATAAAATTCCTAAGAAGAAAACCGAAATCCCATTCCAACCTCCTTTTAAGGCGTTTGTAATTTTTTGACCATAAGAAATGGTTTCGCTTTTTACATCTGTAGTTTTATAAAATTCGATATAAAAAGTGCTCAACGATACTTTGTTGTGAAGGAATTTTAAACGCCCTTCTTTAGCTTCAATTTCTTCTCTAATGATGGAAAGATTGCGTTCTATCTCCAACATTTCTTTTACGTTTTTTGCTTTTTGAAGCAGCTCCAAATACCGATTTTCCAGTTTTCGCTTTGCTTTTAAACGAGCGTTGATATCTACAAACTCTTCGGTTACATCTTTCTGTGAAATTTCTTTTTGGTCAAAATAACCAACCCCTTCTGAAACCCCTTCTAAAAAGCTTTGAAACTTATCTGAAGGAACTCGAACTGTCATCCGAATGTATTGCTGATTATAATTTGTGCCAGAATTGTCGTTTTGAACAATTCCTTGATATTGCTGTGTTAATTTAATAATTTTTTGGTGAGTTGCAGCAATATCTTTGGTTTCAAAAACCAAGTTGGCGGTTTTAATTATTTTTTGTTCTTGAATTTTTGTGGTTTGTACACCTCTTTCACTTTTTTTTATGTTTTCTTCGTCCATCATCACTTCGATATTCTCTTGAGAAGGTAGTGGGCTTATTTCTCTTTCTACAAAAGAATAATTTGAATTAGATGACTTCATTTTTCCAAAATCATCTTTTGCTTCATTACAAGCTAATAAAATTCCGAATACCAATAAAATTCCTAGTTTTTTCATCTTAAAGTTTTTTAATTAAGGACATCATTGCGGTTTCAATTTTTGAATAGGGCAATTTTTCCTTACCAATATATAAAAAGAAGACGGCAAACTTTAGACCATTCTCACTATTTAACAAATGTTTTTGAAGTCGGTATGCTTCACGCATTTGTCTTTTTATACGGTTTCTATCGACAGCGTTTTTAAAATTTCGTTTTGGAACCGCAAATCCTGCTTGTGTATTTTCGGCTTTTTCAATAGGAAGAAAAAATACTTTTATTGGAAATTTTGTAAACGATTTTCCTTCAGCAAAAAGAAGTTCGATGGTTTTTCGGCTTTTGAGTTTTTCGGCTTTTGGAAATTGGAAATTCATGGGAGTAAATGTAAGAAAACTTAAAGAGTAATGTTACGATTAAAACCCAATATCAAGATCTAGTCGAACCCTGTTTCCAGTTTCCGTTATAATACCAAAAGGAATTAATTGTTCTACGATAAAATATCGTGCTTTTAATCGAAAATTTTTTCGAATTAAATAAGCAATACTAAATTCAGTTCCTTTGTAATTACTTAACCTTCCGTCAGGAGAACCTTGTGAAGAATAGTCCCAGCGTGTCCAATCATTTTGAGCTAAAAAATCAACAATGGCATATTTTTCAAGATACATGATGGTTGTTGAAAATGCCCAATCTCCTTTTGCTGCTAGTTTTCCAACTTTTATTGAACCCACCACACCTTTTTTCTGATTTCTGAATTGTTGTGGGATGGAATCGTTTTGATTGTGATTTACCAAATTTGAATAATAATCCAAACTAACTTGAATATTTGGACGCTCAACCACAGTCGCTTTTGCCCCTAAATGAAGAATGGAATAATCTATAAAATAACTTTGATTTCCATCGGGAATGTTTGGCATTTTATGAAAATAATAAAAAGAAGGGTAGAAAATTACCTTATTTTTTAAATGTGATGTTACTACCTGAAAACCTTGAAAATATTGATCTTGATTAAAGGATTTTCCTGAAGAATTCATGATAAAATGACCTGCATTTACTTTTATATTTTGAAGGATTTTAGAATCTATTGGAAAGCTTCCGTTTAAAAAAACACCATCAGGAAATACATTATCACTCCAAAAAAGTTCGTTTTGTTTTTCGAAAGGAAAGGTATTTTTACCCAACCAAGCACCAAAATTTTTATAGGTAGCTTTAAAATAAAGTTTTTCAAAACCTATTGGGACGGTTCCAAATTCATTAAATCCGTCGCCTAATGTAAGTTGAGGGTCTTGTTGTTTTTCGCGATATCCTGTTCTAATTCGAGTACCGAATTCCGCCCAATCTTCTAGATAGTAAGTTGCTCCAAAACGAAGTCGATAACGCAATCGAGAACGATTATCATAATAGGTTCCGTTGGGTTTTCTGTTGTTCCAGTCTTGCTCTACCCGAAACCTAAAATCTCCTGTAAAAACCAACTTTTTTTGTTGTACAGAATCTGTTTGAGAAATAGAAATTGTTGGCAACAAAAATAATAATCCAAGAAAAAATACGAACCTCATAAATAAGACAAAACAGTCTTATAAAAGTACAAGTAAATTTTTAATTGACCAAAAAAACAATTAATAAAGACCTCACAGGTTTTTAAAACCTGTGAGGTCTAAAAATAATATTAATAGGTATTCGTCATATTACTATCTACTACAATAATAAAATCGGCTCTTCCGTTATTTTTTTCCTCAAGAGTATTGATGTCATCTTGAGAAACGGTAGAAATTGTTCCGTAATTTAGGTTGGGTTGTTCTAGTTTTAAATACCATAAAATTCCTTCAAATTTATCGGAATGAAAGGCGCCGTTATAATGAATAAATAAACTTCCTGGAGTATAATTCTTTAAAATAAAATACGCCATCGTTGCATCTTTTGAAGCTTGTGCCATTACTAATTCTGGACTCCCGTGTTCCCCCATCATTTTTAAAATCTCTTTGTAAGTAGGTAAATTAGCATCAAAAGTTATAGGTAACGGAGCCACCCAAGTTTTTTCTTCAGCAGACAATTCATCTAATGCTTTCCAACCTTCTTTGTAAACTTTATTTGCAAATCGCCTAGGGATATTGGTAGCAACAAAAGGTAAATTATTGTCTTTCGCAAAGTTGATTAATGGTGCATAATCGGTTTTATAGTTAGGCCAAAGTCTAGCCACTGTATCTAATTTTTTAGCATCGATATCACCATTTAAATAACTATTGAGTTCGTCTTGGTTGTCGGCTTCCATCATTTCAGCACCAAGAATTAGTTTTCTGGTTTTATGAAGTTCGTTGGTAACTTCATATTGCAGCCAATGAGCAATAGCGTTATTATGCAGCTCTCCAAAAAGAACAATGTCTTTTTCGGCTAAGGATTTCATCATTTTTTTATAAGAAACTTGTTTGCCTTTTGCGTTGTAAATTTTATAGGGCGACATTTTTTGTGCCGAAATAATTTGAATAAAAAAAACAAGAATGATAAGAGTAATATTTTTTTTCATGGTTAGGTATATTTTGATGTAAAAATAAGAAATTATAAAGGTTTGAACTTGATAAATAAGATAAAGAAAGCAAATAGCATTTTTATACTCTTATATAAAATAATATATCTTAAAATTGGTACTAAAAAAGCGGACGCTTTTACACGTCCGCCTACCTAAAATTGGGGATAATAAGTAGATTGAATTTTAGGATTTATAAACAACTAATTAACTAAACAATTTAATTATGGTACAAATTTATGATGGATGCTTGGTTGGTTATATGACATAATATGTCATAAGGAAAACTTTAACTATTTACCAAACACATTTTATAGTGCACTAACTAACTAAAAATAATTAATTCTTCTACTAATATTTTTTCTTCTTTAGTAAGACTTTCTCCTTTTAAAGAACATAAAAGGTTTTGTAATCTGTCTGAGTTAGTATCGGGTATAACTTCAACATTAAAATCTATTTGTAATAAGAGATTTTTAATACTTCTGATAGCAGCAAGTTTCCAATGATTTTTGTCTTTACCATTTACTGTTGCATATTCTATAAGCAACAATTTTGTTTGTAACATAATGCGTGTTCTTTTAAGCATTTTATTTTTCGTTTATACTGAAAATCTCATCAATAAGTTCAACTTCAGCATAGCTTAACGATTTCCCCTTTAAACTAACTAATGTTTCTAATAATTCAGTTTTATCTTTAATAATTATACGATCTAAATCTATATTTCCTTCTTTTAAAAGCTTTCCAATCCCACGAATAGCTTCAAGACGAATTGTGTCTTTTTCAATTCGTTTAATTACCATGTATTCTAATAAGAGTAAATTTTTACGTATCATATTTATTAATTTTAGGCAAAAATATCGCGACATTTTAGGTTGTTATATGACACGCAATGTCCATGAATGATAAAAAAGTGTTAATTTTATACCAACTAACTTCACCAATACATGAAAAAATATTCGTCCCTAGGCGAGCTTCTAATAGATTATAGAACCCTACATAATATTTCACAAGTAGATCTAGCTGCTAAGTTTGAAGTAGATATTAGAACAATTATTCGATGGGAAAAAAACCAAACACTTTTAAAACCTGAAAAGGAGGAGGAAATAGCAGAAATAACTTTTATTCCTCTACAGGTTATTCGAAATTTAAACACAACTACTCCTATTCATACTTTTTATGATTTTGGAATACGAAAATATTCTCTTTCTCCTTTGTCAACAGAATTACCTGAAGCAAACTGGATAAAAGAACGTATAGATAATTTAGACGATAGAATTCGTCCGATTGAAACAGACGAAGACATTAAAAATATTATTAGAAATACGGTTTTACAAAAAGATCCTCTTAAAACAATTAACAAGAAATTAATAAAGGAAGCGATTAAATTTTTACCCGAATTAAATTTAATTGTGACAGACGAATTAGGAAATTACGCAGGACATTCGCTATATTTTTCATTGGATTATACTACCTATATGAAAATAAAACATCAGGAAATAATGGAAAATGAAATTTCTATTTCTGATTTGGTAAATTATAAAACTCAAACTCAACCCGTTTTTTATTGTCATAGTATTACCGCAGATTGTAACGAGAATTTTTTTTACATAATAGGAGCTGTACTTAAATTTTATCGCGACAAACAATTAAACAAAAACTATATTTATGCTTTAATTACTAATAGGTATGATTCGTATGATATGAGTTTGGATCTTGGAATTAGCTTGGTTTGGGAAGATAAAGAACAGCAAGAAAAACTTAACTTAAAAGCACCTCCACGACTATACGAAGGCAATTTTACGGAGTTTTTGAAGGATTAATAAAGACACTCCCGAAACTATTGTCCTGAATATTTAACGAAATAAATAGTTTTATTTTACAATCTTACTGTTGTTTTCTAAGTTGATATCCGCCATCATTCTTAGATAGTCTATAGTAACACTTTTTACTTTTTTACCGTTATCTATTACAAATTCATAGTTGGGATTTGCCCAAGCCCAATCTGGTAAAACAGTCCATTTTTGGTTGGGATTAGGGTTGGTTTTATCCATTCGCATCATTTGTAAAGGAATATAAAAAATCTCTTCCGAATGATCTTCGTATTTTACCCCTACTTCAATAGGCATTGGCATAAGACCAATTCGTTCTAACGAAATTTTGGTTTTATTTCCATCTGAAACCGCTTCTTTTATTCCGTAGTCAATCGTGTTGGTTGTAAGTGTCCAATCGGTTAAATACCAATCTAATTGTGCTTCCGAAACTTTTTCAGCAACGCGAATAAAATCATTAGGTGTTGGATGCTTAAACGCCCATTCTTTAAAGTAACGTTTTAGTGTTTTATCCAAATTTTCTTGACCTATCACATAGGCTAATTGAGTTAAAAACACTTCGCCTTTACTGTAAGCTGAAATTCCGTAATTTTGATTAGTAGCATAACGGTCTGCGTGAGTAGATAAAGGTTGTTCACTTCCACTTTTAGCTAAATAAGTATAGTTTCTATAAGCGCTTTCAAAAGGGTTTTCTTTGTTTTGCTTCATAACATCATTCATGGCTCTATCCGAAATGTACGAAGTAAATCCCTCGTCCATCCATTCATGCTTACTTTCGTTGGTAGCCAATAAAAACTGAAACCAAGAATGTGCCATTTCATGAGCTGTAACTCCAATTAAACTTCCTATCTTTCTATTTCCTGTAATTAAGGTACACATTGCGTATTCCATTCCGCCATCACCACCTTGTATCACTGAATATTGTGGAAAAGGATAGTTACCAATATGTTGGTTGTAATATGCCATTAATTCGGCTGTTTTTGGCTGAAGAGCTTTCCAGTTTTCAATAATAGCTGGATTGTTTTTATAATAGAAATTTAAAGTAACTCCGTTG
>JALWUJ010000136.1 GCA_027080135.1 Flavobacteriaceae bacterium
CCTCTACCTCTTACATTCGAGGTTTTAATTTCGTTTAAAACAGCCTCTGAATCTCTTTTTAAAGCTTCTTTTAAAGGTTGATAATATTCTGAAATATTAGTGAATGGCTTTGTTAAAATTTGCTTTCCTGAAGCTTTAACTATATGACTGTCATTATTTAAATTGCTTTCTGAAGAAAATATTTCAGCTAAATTATCAGCTTCTTTTCCTGAATAGTTTTTACCGTTATAATTGAAGGCGTTGTTTTCGTGGCATCTTCCGAGGCAAGTCATATGACCAATTTCATCGGCACTTACTTTTTCCCTTAAATTTTCGAATAATTTTTCCTGAGTTCCTGCACAAACACAAGCCGTTCCGTTACAGACATATACTTTTTTACCCTTGTTTTCGGGTTTCATAAAATCGTAAAAGGAAGCTGTTCCGTAGGTATTTGCTTTTCCTATTAAAAACTCGTCGGCAAGTTTTGCTAACTGTTCTGCGTTGGGCGTTCCTTCTGCTTGAGAAAGTTTTCCCATTTTATCGAAAAGGTTGTTGTCCAATCCTTTTTTTCCTAATAATTCACTTAAATTATTTGACATATTTCTTAACTCGCTTTAGTGTCGAGATTTTTTGAATGATTATTTTTTGTTCGTTCTGGGTGGGAATAACAGGTTGCTCTTTCGTCGCGACAAAAGGCAAACAAGGTGATTCCTAATTCCTTTGCATAATCTACCGCCAAGGACGAAGGTGCTGAAACCGCTGCTAAAAACGGAATTCCCGCTTTAAAACATTTGATGACAATCTCGTAAGAAACCCTTCCGCTAACTGTTAGTACCGAAGCTTTATTTAGTTTTCCGGAAAGGATTAATTTTCCGATTACTTTGTCAACAGCGTTATGTCTTCCTATATCTTCCATTGCCGACAGTAATTCCCCTTCTAAGGTAAATGCTG
Source organism: Flavobacteriaceae bacterium (assembly GCA_027080135.1). Classification (GTDB taxonomy): domain Bacteria; phylum Bacteroidota; class Bacteroidia; order Flavobacteriales; family Flavobacteriaceae; genus Marifrigoribacter. The sequence continues at coordinate 931 of JALWUJ010000136.1, forward strand.
CTGCTGCGTGGGTTCCACCAGATTGATGAAAACTATGTTGTTGATCGTTCATTTTTTCAAATAAACCATTTAGTAAATTGATATCGATTTTCTTTTTATCATCGATGGTTTTTCCAAGAAATGAAAGTTCTCCAAGTTCTGTTCGTCCGCATATTCCACAGGACGAAACCGATAATAAACTTCTGCTATTTGAATAGCCTTCTCCCAATTCTTCTTTTGGAATGATAAGACTTACCACCGTTACAATACCATCTTCATTTTCTTTTTTAAGAACTAAATCTGGATTGAATTTGGCATTTTTCACAATTCCTTCCGAATGTAACAAGCCGCGAACCAAACTAATATCATCGCCCGGAGTTCGCATAGAAACTGTAAAGGGTTTGTTGTTGATATTAATTTGCAAAGCCTCTTCGATAGTCAAAGCATCTACTGCTTTTACCATTGAATTACTTTCAAATTTTTGAGCTTGGTATTTTCTTGTTGCCATTAGTGATTGGAATACGATTTACGAAAATAATGTAATTTATTGGTACTAGCAATCCTAAGTTTAGGAAGCTTCAATTTTAACTTTTGTTCCTATAAATTCTACGTTCCATTATTTGTATTGTTAGATAATTCGTTAAAATTAAAAATACAGGACAAATTTTGTACATTTGATAGACTAAAAATATCGAGATTATGACAACAATAGATTTAATGAATAATTTTTTTGTGAAATATAAAATGTTGTCACTAATAATATTTGTTTTTTTAAGTTGTAATTCTCAAAATAATAATGAACTAACTATATTAGAGAGCAAAGTTAAAATTGCTCTTGTAAAGTTTGATAATCAAGATAGTGATTCGACACCTATCAAACTATCAAAACATCACTTTAATATTAGTGGTATTTACAATAAGATAAATCCAGATAATATAAAAGACGGAATATATATACTAAATTTTGGTACACATATGCCAGTTAATTATTTTATTTATGAAAATAATGAAGTGGTATTACTAAATCTTTCATCTTTTGATACTTTCTTAAAATCAGTTAGACTATTAACAAATTACTCAATTAAAGAAGGTTATTGCAAAGAATTAATTAGTGATTATCTGTCTAGGATGACAACAATATTTTTTAATACAAACAACAATTTGAAAAAACATCATAATAATTGTGAATTTGAAAAAACAATTAATAAAAGTAATTTCAGTTTAAATGAATTTAAAGCTATTTACGCAGAATATTTAGTAAGAAATAGAGAAATAAATAACATAGAAGATTATTATAAAGAATCTGATAAAATAATAGTAAGTAAAGTGGGTTATTATTATGGCATAAAAAACCCAGATACGAAAATAGAAGTAGGTATTTATTATGTTATAAATATGCTTAAAAATAATTTAAATACAAAAGTTGTAATTCTTTATAAAAATGAATTTAAAGTTTTAAAAATAAATCATATAAATAATCTAAGTGTTATTAGTAACAATACCACAGAAAATTACATAGAATCAGTATCTGAAATACTAAAATTTAGTAATAATAATAATTTTTGTATAAATAAAATACGTTACATTTTAGATGAAATATTTATGAACTATTTTGAAAATGAATCTTGCTTAACAAATAGTATTAAACATTTGCCTTAATTAGATATACACTATACAAAACAAATAAAATCCCAACAAACCTATGCTGAATTGATTCCTACAAAAGGCACATTCCTTACCCTTCAATTTTAACTTTAGTACCACTAAAATCTGCGTTTCCCGTTAGTGCATCAATTTTATTCGCATCTGTCAAATCGTTTAAACTCACTCCTGCGTGATTTTCAGCAACCTTGATTTTTGTTCCTTTTCTATGATGTCCCCAACCGTGTGGGATACTCAGGACTCCTTGCATTATTTCTGAAGTGATTTCAATAGGAATTTTTATAGTACCTACGGAAGAAGTTACACTAACAATTTGTAATTTTTTTAACTGAAGTTTTTCTGCGTCTTTGGGATTCACAAGCATCGTACAACGTTCTCTTCCTTTTACCAATCGTTTGCTATTGTGCATCCAAGAATTATTGGAACGTAAATGACGTCTTCCAATTACATAAAAAGGAAATTCTGAAGATTCATTTTTTTGCCAAAGTTTGATTTTATTTTGTAACCTTTTTAAATCTTCAACTAATACTTTCGGTGCTAATTCTATTTTTTTATCTGAAGTAAATAATCGTTCGGGCAATTGTGATTTTAATGCTCCAAAGTCAATTCCGTGTGGGTGTTTTTTTAATTCTGAAACAGAAAGTTTTGGTTCTTGATAACTGCTAAACTGAAGCATATAATCTAAAGTTTGCTCTAAATTTGCAGGGTTTTCAATTCCACTTAAACGACTTGTCAATTCTTTTAAAATTTCCCAATCGTGTTTCTGTTCTTCCGTTTTATTAAAAAGCACTTCAGAATATTTAGCTGTATTTCTAATCGCAAATTGATGAAAAACCATATCGTATAAAGGTGTTTCTAATCCTGTGGTGGTTGGCAATATAATATTTGCAAACTTGGTAGTTTCATTTAAATAAATATCAATGGCGACCATATATTCCAAAGATTCAAATGCTTTTTCTAGTCGCTTTCCGTTGGGTGTTGATAAAACAGGGTTTCCTGCAATAATCACCATTGCTTTAATTTGATCGGCTCCTGGAGATACTATTTCATCAGCCAAAGTAGCCACAGGAAATTCTCCCGAAAATTCAGGATATTGATGTACACGACTTTGATATGTATTAAAGCTTCCCTTTTTACCTTTTACCTTTGACATTCCCACCACATCTATTGCGGGTTTTGTAAACATCGCTCCTCCTTCTGAATCAAGATTACCTGTCACCGTGTTTAAAACATTGATTAACCATTGGCAAATTCCGCCAAATTCTTGAGTTGAAACTCCAAATCTTCCATAACAAACAGCCGTTTTTGAAGTAGCAAATTCTCTGGCTAAATTTTTAATTTCATCGGAATTGATTCCTATTATTTCTGAAATAGATTCAGGTGGATATTGTTTTACATGTTCTGAAATAGTTTTCCAACCATTTGAAATGTCTCTTATTCTTCGTTCTGAAGTTAAGTTTTCTTCAAAAATCACATTTAGCAAAGCCAATAACAACAGAGCATCTGTTCCTGGTTTGATATAATGATGTGTGTTTGCAATTTTGGAAGTTTCTGTAAATCGCGGATCGATTACTACTACTTTTCCTCCTTGTTTTTTAATGGATTTTAATCGCTTTGAAAAATCGGGAGAAGTCATAATACTTCCGTTAGAAACTGCTGGATTTCCGCCAATAATTAGCATAAAATCGGTTCGATCTATATCTGGAATCGGAAAGAGTAAATAATGTCCAAACATCATCAAAGAAGCAAAATGATGTGGTAATTGATCTACCGAAGTCGCTGTATAAACCTGATTAGAACCAATACTTTGCAAAAACGAACCTGCAAATAAAGTGAGTCCTGTGTTGTGAACAGTTGGATTTCCACGATAGGAACCAATTGAATTAACTCCGTTTTCTTTTTGAATCCTTCTTATATTACTCGTTACCTCATCGTAGGCTTCTTCCCAAGAAATAGAAATCCAACCATTTTCAGTTCGTTTAATTGGAGTTTTTAAACGGTCAGGATCTTCATATAAATCTTGAAGTGCGGTTGCTTTCGGACAAATATGACCATTGCTTAACGGATCGTTTTTATCTCCTTTTATAGAAATTATATTTTTGTCTTGGTATTTAATTTCAAGACCACACATTGCTTCACAAAGATTACAAGTGCGATAATGTGTTTTTACACTTTCCATTTTTCAGCGGTTTGACAAGCGATTAATCCGCCATATTCCAATGCTAAACCTCTATCTGAAGCTATTTTTTGATATTCAGGATTCATAAGCATTCCAAAAAAATGCTTCACAGAAGGATACTCCACTAAAAAAACCAGATGAGGTTGTTGGCTAGAATCTCCCACTAAAACTGAATGAACATTGCCTTTCCATAATAACTTTGCTCCAGATTCAGCAACAAAAGGAGCTGCGTTTTTAAAGTATCGTGCATAGACTTCTTGTCCTGTTTCGTTGGTGCTTGTTTGCTTTTTGAATTTTAGAATATTCAACATTACCAAAGGCGTATTTTCTGGATACGATTGTAATTGTGCGAACTGAGTATCTGTTGGACTAATCTGATTGGTAATCATATTTTATTTTTTTTAGTTTATAAACCCATAAATCGTTTAATCCAATTTAATTTCCCTTCGGAATGTGGATAATATTTTAATGATAATTCTATCAAGTTTGATTTTTCAAGAATACTTTTATAATGCGTAAATGCTTTAAATCCTGATTCGCCGTGGTAGCTTCCCATTCCACTATTTCCAACTCCTCCAAATGGCAGTTTGCTATTAGCTATGTGCATTACACCATCGTTAATTGCTCCACCACCAAAGGAAATTTCTTTTAATATCTTGTTTTTCTGAGTCGTATTATTCGTAAAAACATAACAAGCCAATGGCTTTGGATGTTCGTTTACTTGCTGAATGGCATCTTCTAAATTTTCATAAGAAATCACTGGAAGTATCGGTCCGAATATTTCTTCCTGCATTACCTTATCTTGAAAAGTAATTCCTTGTAATATTGTTGGCTGAATGGTTCTTTCTGAAGAATCTACAACTCCTCCATAACAAACTTTATTGGAATCTATCATTTCTGAAAGTCGGTTGACATTTCGAACATTAATGATTTGTGTATAGTTATCATTGTCGATTGAAAACTGTTCTTTTTCTATTTCAGATTTCAGTAATACTAAAAACTTTTCTTCAATAGATTTTTGCACCAACACATAATCTGGAGCGATACAAGTTTGTCCAGCATTTAAAAATTTCGCCCAAACCAATCGTTTGACCGTCATTTTTAAATTGCAATCTTCGGTGATGAAAGCTGGACTTTTTCCACCTAATTCCAAGGTAACTGGAGTTAAATGTTTAACCGCAGCTTGATAAACTATTTTACCAACTTGCGGACTTCCAGTAAAGAATATTTTATCGAATTTCTGATTTAATAATTCGGTAGTTTCTGGTATTCCTCCTTCAACTACTTTTAGATAATTAGGATTGAAGTTTTCATTAATCAACTTCGCCATCACCGCACTTGTATTTGCGGCTAATTCGCTAGGCTTTATGATTACTGTATTTCCAGCAGCCATTGCGGCAATTACGGGAGCGAGGGTTAATTGATACGGATAATTCCACGCACCAATTACCAAACAAACTCCCAAAGGTTCTGGTATTATATAACTCTTCGCAGGAAAATTAAGCATATTGGTTCCTACTCGTTTTACTCTTGCCCACGTACGCAAATTGCGTTTTGCGTCTTTTATATCGTGATATAACAAGGCGAGTTCACTTACAAAAGTGTCGAATTCCGATTTTTTGAAGTCTTTATAAATCGCTTCATACATCAACTTTTCATTGGACTTTAAAACCTCATCTAGTTTAGTTAATTGTGCCAATCGAAACTTAAGTTCCTTTGTTTCGTGTGTGTTGAAATATTTTCGCTGGTTATTTACAATCTTTTCCATTTTATAAAAATACTCTTTATTTTGAAATAAATTTTAAAAAAAAGCCTCACAGGTTTCCCTCCTACGATAAATCTTCGGTGGACAAGTGAAAACAATTTACTTCATAAACAAACAATCAATAAAATCGGTGAACATATGAAAAAGTAATCCCACAGCTATTACTCTAAAATTTTTAAAGTATAGCAGAATTACATAAACGCCTATTGCATAATAGGTATGCAAAATATGGAAATTGATACTACAGCGATTGGAATCGAAAATTGGATTTGAAAAAAGATGATCTACATCTACCAGCATCGTAGCAATCATTATCAACCAAGCTTTTTTCCATTGGTTTCTAAAAAACACATAGGCAATTAATCCTGGAAATAGGAAATGTAAACTGTAATGGAGAATGGGTTGAAGCAAATATTATTTATTTGAAATTATTAATGGTGTAACAATTAAAGAAATTAAAATTGCTGATATTAGTGATACAATTAAAGTTCCTATAAACATAGAATTACTTAAAATTAACCATCTAATTATAAAAACCAATGTGGTGATAAATACTACAGAAAACCAATATCTAGTGCTAATTTTAGTTTTCTTGTTAATCAAATTTTTATAGTCAAAAAGTGTTAAAACAACTATTAAACCTCCAATTAAGGTACTAGAATGTTGAAGAACTTTATATTTTGGAATCTGAAAATTTAAAATATTTACAGAGTCTCTTAACCAAGAAATTCTTGATACAAAATATCCTGTTAAGTGAGTAAAGCTATCCCAAAATAAATGAGAAAAAACTCCAATTAGGATTGATAATATAACAATAAGAATGTTCTTTTTGAAATAATTATTCCAATTAAAGTGAATGTCTTTAATTAATTTTTCCTTTAATTTAAAAGGTGAATTCCTAATTAAGCTCTTTTTTACAACATTATGAAAAACAAAGGTTAATATTATACCTAAAGGCAAATCAAAATAAAACATACCAAACAAAGTATGACTATAATCACTTTGAATATTCATTCGAATAAAATATTCAAAATCAGGAACCATACTTCCAACAACAAGACCTGTCATTGAAATCCATTTTCTAGGAAAAATTCTAAACGGAAGAATTATAGCAGGATGTGAAAAAGTAAAAGGCATTTTTACAACTTACTCCCTCCCCCGATTCAAGACCCGATATTCTTCATAACAATCGCTTATTGCGTCTAATATTTGAAGGTCGTTGGCGGTTTTTATAAAGTTTTCGGAGTAGCTACAATTATTAAGAATTTCGTCAATATCTATCTTTTCTAATTGTAGCACTGCCATTAAAGTCTCTCGATCGTATTTACTTTGAAGTAGGTTTCTAATTTCATCATCGTCCTTCATTTTACGAAGTTTTTTCATTTGATGCGGTCTCTTCCCAAACATATTATAGAGAAAATCTGCAGGATTAAAAATAGAATTTAACACCTTGCTTACTGCTCCTGGCTGAGACTTTCCTCCTTCATAACCACCTCCAATTCCTGCAATGCGATAACGATGGTCGTCGTAAATTGGAATTAATTTCGCATCTACTTCAACATAACCTGTAAGCTGAACCGGTTTTACAACCACTTCTTCTAAAGCTATACTCAACTCGGTCATTTTAATTTTAATCTCACCAAATTTTAACCAGTCATTGGTTACTCTAACTCGAATAGATTTAAAACCTAAATATGAAAAATACAAAGTATCGTTAACGGCAGCTTTTATGGTAAATTCTCCTTCGTGATTGGTTAAAGTTCCAATAACCGAATTTAAATTTACTACATGAACATTTTCTAAAGCTACATTGTTGGATGCATTTAAAACTTTTCCTTTAATTTGGGTAACAACGTCTTGTGACCAGCCAATTACTGTAACAAAACATAAAATAAGCAATACAATATTTTTCTTCATAAGTGCTGGTAAATATAACTTATTAGACCAAATTATAAAACAAAGTTTTTATAATAACAAAAGTTTATGATTTAACTTCTTTTGCGTCTTCTTCCTCCTGTACCAGAATTATTTGGACGATCGTCTTTTCTACGGCTTCTTCCTTTAAATCCAGTGTTTCCTCCTTCTCTTCGCCCTTCGTTTCTTCCTCCTTCACGACGTACATCTTTTCTACTATCACCTCCTCTTTCGGCTCTTCTACCACCACGTCTTCCTTCACTTCTTTTTTTGAAACCACCTCGATTTCCTCCACGATCACGATCTCTTCCTCTACTTCGGTCTCTTCCGCCGGCACGTCTTCCTCTTCCAGTGTCTTTTGAAATTTCAACGGAAACTCTTCTTCCTTCCAATTCAAAATCCTTAAAGAAGTTCATTACCAATTCTTGATGTTTGGTATCGGTATTAAAAAATGAAAAACTGTCTTTTACATCTACTTTATAAACCTCATCTTTTCCTAGTTGTAGCATTTCTTTTAAGAAATCTTTTAAGCTCATCCAATCAAAATCGTCTTTTCCTCCAATGTTTATAAAATAACGAACCGAATCTTTTGAACCTTCAGACATATCGCCTTGAGCCACATTTAAATCTTTCGCTTTTTTATAGTAATTGTAAAAACGTGTAAATTCTACTGAAAATACTTTTTTAATCAATTCTTCTTTTGAAAACTCTTCTAAAACTTCGTTGATATTAGGAAGGTATGGATCAATGTCGTGATTAATTTCTGTAGCTTTAATTTTATTGGCTAAATGAAACAGCTGAACTTCACAAATTTCCATTCCTGAAGGAACTTCTTTCTTTTCAAATTTCTTCTGAATTATCTTTTCAATTTGGTGAATTTTTCTGTTTTCACTTTTTGAAACAATTACCATAGAAACTCCCGTTTTCCCAGCTCTACCTGTACGCCCACTACGGTGCGTGTAAGTTTCAATCTCGTCTGGAAGTTGGTAATTTATTACGTGAGTGATATCATCTACATCAATTCCACGAGCAGCAACATCGGTGGCAACTAGCATTTGTATTTGACGGTTTCTAAAAGATTTCATCACCAAATCTCGTTGGTTCTGACTTAAATCTCCGTGTAAAGCTGCTGCGCTGTAACCGTCTTCAATTAACAATTCGGCTACTTTTTGTGTATCTCTTTTAGTACGACAAAAAATAACAGAAAAAATGGAAGGATTTGCATCTGCCAATCTTTTTAATGCTTGGTAACGATCACGAGCATTTACTAAATAGTATTCGTGCGAAACATTTTCGGCTCCCATATTTTTACCTCCAACAGTAATTTCAATAGGATCGTACATAAACTTTTTAGCGATGGTAGAAACTTCTCTCGGCATTGTTGCACTAAATAACCAAGTGCTTTTTTCGTCTGGTGAATAGGAAAGGATTTCAGTGATATCTTCATAAAAACCCATATTTAGCATTTCATCGGCTTCATCGAGTACACAATATTCAATTTTTGAAATATCGATCATTCTTCTACCAATCATATCTTTCATACGACCCGGAGTTGCCACAATAATCTGTGCTCCTCTTTTTATATCTCTTGCTTGTTCAGAAATACTGGCACCACCATAAATTGCCACTACGTTTAAACCTTTTTTGTACTTTCCGTAGTTTTTTAATTCGTTGGTAATTTGCAAACAAAGTTCACGAGTTGGCGATAAGATTAAGCCTTGTGTAGTACGACTTTCTATGTTTATTTTTTGAAGCATTGGAAAACCAAACGCGGCAGTTTTTCCGGTACCTGTTTGTGCTAAAGAAACCATATCGGTGTCTTTATCTAATAAAATTGGGATGGCTTTTTCTTGTACTTCAGATGGAGCGGTAAACCCCATATCTTCGATGGCCTTTAGAAGATTTTCTTCCAGACCTAATTCAGCAAATTTGCTCATAATAGTATTTTAATAAAATTTAATTGTCGTGTTGGTTCTGAAGTATTTCGACAAATTAAATCCTATACTACTTCTTTCAACACATTCCTCACCCTGAGGATTTTTCAAGCGGCAAAGGTAGTGTTTTTAATTGGAAGTAAAAGGTCGGTCATTTCGATACATCCCAAAAAAAAAATCGGGACACTCAATGACCTTTGATTGTGACTTAACAAGTACCCTGAGTGTATGCTAAGATAAAAACTCAATCAACATCCTAACGGCTTTTCCTCGATGTCCGATTTCAGATTTTTGTTCTAATGTCATTTCTGCAAAGGTTTTTTCAAATCCTTTTGGTTGAAAAATAGGATCGTAACCAAAACCGTCTCCTCCTCTTTTTTCTTTAGTTATTTCTCCTTCGCAAATTCCTGTGAAAAGTTGATGACTTTCTGGAAGTGTTAAGGCAATTACTGTTTTAAATTGGGCATTTCGGTTTTGTTTCTCTTTTAATTTTGAAAGTAACTTTTGCATATTGGCTTCCGAATTATTTTCTGGACCTGCATAACGAGCACTAAATACTCCTGGTTCGTTGTTTAAGGATTCTACTTCTAATCCGGTGTCGTCTGCAAAACAATTGAAGCCGTAGTTTTCCTTTACGAAGTTTGCTTTGATTAGTGCGTTTCCTTCAATGGTGTTGGAAGTTTCAGGAATTTCATCATGACAATTAATATCCGTAAGACTTAATAGTTGGATATGAGAAGGCATTAAAGCTTTTACTTCTTTTAGTTTGTTTTTGTTGTTTGTGGCGAACACTAGTTTCATATTTATTACCTGTATTTTGACTCCACTCAAAATAAACTTCAGCGGGTATCTTATTAATTTTAATTACTCTTTAAAAGTTATTACACAAAGTTACAGAGCTTAGGTAATTCCTGCAAGGTTTTAAAAACCTTGTAGGTATAAACAAAACCTACAAGATTGCCATCGCTATTGCCTTAAGAAATCTTGCAGGTTAGTAATTTGCTTGATTGTTACACAGAGTTTCTCATTGAATACACTGAGACACGCAGAGAAATAAAAGCTCTTTTAAACTTACATTGTCTCTTAATACCCTGTTTGGAATTTGTTTTTTTTAATATTTGAATTTTAAGCTTTTATTTCATAGAATGTAGTGCAACTCTATTTCCTTCAGTATCTTCAAACAATCCCATAAAACCATTTTCTGGCGAAATTTGAGATTTGTTTTGCATTACTTTTCCTCCTGCGCTTTCAACTCTGTCGAGCTCAATTTGAAGGTCTTCACAAGAAAAATAAACTAGCGTTCCTTCGTGACTTGGCTTGTAACCTTCGTGTTTCATTAAGGCTCCCATTGCTCCTGAAGCTCCTTCATTCATAGGAAAAAAGCCCATTAATAATTCTCCTAAATCGTGTACTCCAATTTCTACCTCGAAAACTTTTTCGTAAAATGCTTGGGCTCTATCCATATTGGTTACTGGAATTTCGAACCATGCTACCATGTTTTTTTTCATTTTAAATTTATTTATTGTTAGTTAATTAATAGTACTTTTTTGGATTGTTATAACACAAAGTTACGCAGAGAATCACAAAGATACACAGAGAAAAAGTTCTTTTAAACTTACAATATCAATATATACTGTGTTTGGAATTTGTTTTTTAGTATTGAAATTTTATGCTTTTATTTCATTGTACCTTTCCATTACATCATCAATACTCTTGATTGTTTTTTTTGTCCAATCTATTATTAATTCGTGTTTTTCTTCTTCAGATAATTGCCAATCTACCTCAGATTGTTTCAATTTGGTTACCACATGTTGTAATATAATGGCTGCCGAAACCGAAATATTTAAACTTTCGGTAAAACCATACATAGGTATTTTTATAAATCCGTCTGCTTCGTTTAAAACAGTATCACTTAGTCCATCTCTTTCTTTTCCGAAGAAAAAAGCAGCTTTTTTGGTTACATCAAAATCGTGAAGTAATTGTGAATCGTTATGTGGTGTGGCGGCAATAATTTGATAGTTTTCTTTCCGTAGTGCATCAATACAACTCATCGTCGAATCGTACCTATTAATATTTACCCATTTCTGAGCACCCATTGCGATTTCTTTATCAATTCGTTTGCCATATTTTTCTTCAATCACATGCAATTCCTGAATCCCAAAAACATC
>JALWUJ010000137.1 GCA_027080135.1 Flavobacteriaceae bacterium
CTTTCGCATCTGTTCTTTCTGTATTCTCGTTTTTTGTTTTTTGTTTTTCGTTTTTTGGTTGTTATGTTAGGTTGGTCTTCTATTGGTTCGTTCTGTTCGAATGTTAAATAAGCTGTTGAGGTTTCAAACTGCTCAATAATTTGAAGATCAAATTCTCCCTTGTCTTTCTTTGCTTTTAAGGCTAAAAAACAAAAATTAATGAGATTACTTTCTAATTCTTCTTCCAAATCTAAAACATTAGTTTCAGTTTTTAAATATTTTTCAAAAACAATACTATCCAAAAACAATAAAGAATAAGGAAGAATAGTGGTTTCATTTTTCTTTAATAACTGATTGGGTTCTTGTAAACGTGCAGATAGAATATGTTCCAATACATCGTAAGGTGATTGAGATATAGATAATTTAAAGAAAAAACCCGTCTTTCCTTTATCTAGTTTTTTGTAAAAATCTATTAAATTATTTACGGCTTCTTCGTGAGTTGCATTAGGATGTTTTTTAAAAAATATAAAAAGAAGACTATGTAAAAGATTAATCTTTGTGTATTCATTCTTTGTATACTTTAAATCACTGAGTTTTTTTTTTGAAACAGGTTTAACAGAAATTCCGAATATAAATCCAGTATGCTTTAAACCTAAATAAAAATCTAATTCTTTGGTTGAATTTTCTAAAAAAGGGTTAAAATTATTTATCGTTAAATATTTTTGTATCCAACCAGAAGCAGAGGGGTTCATAAATTAAATTTTATTAATTTTGAAATCAAATATAATAAGTGATTATTAAAATTTATCTTCGTCAATAATTTACTTTAAAAGTAAGTAAGATTTCAAGAAGTAAATTTAACTAAATAACAACGAACTATGAAAAAATCAAAAATAATTGCAGCAGTAAGTGGAATAAGTTTATTGATGCTTTCTTTATTTTTTATGTCTTCAGATCATTTAGATTCTCCAAGTGTAACAGGAACTTCATCAGATATTGCAGACTTTTATGCTTTTGAAGGTGATAATCCAGATAATACAGTATTTGTAACAACATTACAAGGGATTTTAAATCCGGGAGATGTTACTAATAATGCTACTTTTGATGAAGATGTATTGGTTGAAATTAATATAGATAATACAGGAGATTTTATAGAAGACCTAGTAATTCAAGCTATTAAAAGAGGAGATACCATCCACTTTTTTGGTCCTACTGTACCGCTTCAAACTGGTTTAGAATCTGAAATTGTTACTACAGGAGAATATCATTTTGTAAGAATTTCCACCACTGAAGAAACTTTTGTAAAAAATGAAAATGGAATGAGCTTTTTTGCGGGCCCAAGAAGAGACCCTTCATATTTTGATGTGAATAGATTTAATGATATTGCTTCGGGTGCAGCCGCACCAGACGGATTTTTTCCTCCTACCGAAGCCAACGATTTTTTTGAAGCATTAAATACACTTGCCATTGTTGTTGAAGTGCCAAATGCTATGTTAGGAAATGCTCCAACACACGTTTTAGAAACCGAAGGAAATATTAATGGTTTACCCAATGCCTACAATGTTTGGGTTACAACAAAAAGAAAAAAATAAGCGATGAAGTATATTAATAAAAAAGCAAAGAGAATTTTAATACTTTTTATATTACTTTTTACCTCTATTATATTTGTTCAATGTGCAGACGATTATGATAATGGAAATGCAATTGTCCCAGATCCTACATGTGATGACGGAATTAAAAACGGAGATGAAGAAGGAATAGATTGTGGTGGATCATTTTGTCCACCTTGTGGCGAAGAAAGTATCGATTTTTCTGGAGTTTTTGTACAAAAAGATATTGCAGGAAGACCTGGTGCTAATATCTTTTTTGGAGCTAGCGACTTACTAAAAGATATTTTTAACACTACTGAAGTTAGTAACCGAGAAGAATTTCAAACATCATTTGTAGAAACTTTGGAAGGCTACCATAATATTTATGCTGTTGCTATGGAACTACCTGAAGAAGAACTTAATTATGAAACCAATATTCTAAATTGGGATGCAAATACCTTTGCTAAAATAATGGCAAGGTTTGATGCCCTTCAAGTAGCACCCAATGGACCAACAACCTATTACGATGCAAATACAAATATGGTTTTTACAGGTAGAAAACTATCTGATGATTCAATAGATATTACCTTAATGCTAATGTTTGGAGGAACAGACGGAACCCGATTTGACGGAAATAACGGTACTCCACAGTTAACAACAGATGCTGTAGATTCGGGTAATCGAGATTTTTCTTTGCCTTTTCCTTATTTAGAAGAACCGTTAAACGAATAATAATTTTTAAAATATAAAGATTGTAAAGCTGCTCCTACTTGGGGCAGTTTTTTGTAAACTATTTGACTCTGTTAATTTTGAATTTTTTTTAGCCAAGAGCATTATTTATTTTATGTTTAAATTTGAAATTCTAAATAGCAAATTAGTGCATACAAATTAATTAGAAGTAATAGTAAAATAATTATACTTATATCTATTAAAGAAAATTTGTTTATGATATTAGGAAGATGTACATTAATAATGTAAAATGTTTGTATAAGAAAACTATTTATTTTTGTAATGATTTCCTATAAATCACAACTAAAATTAACCAGTTAAAAGGTAAACTATTGTCGGGGTTATCTTTTTTTTAACACATTTTAACATTCTTTGTGTAGAGAAACAAGCAGATTATAACCATTAAAAACATGAGAAATATTTCTAACATACTAGGGTTTATATTTTTTTTCGGTTTTATCTTTCAATTAACTGCACAAAATCAAATATCACAAATTGAGAATCAATTAAGCATTTTAACACAAGAAAATAAACTATTAAGCTCAGATTTAGACTTTCAAATCACGAGCTCTAACACTAGTAGTATTAGTAATATTGAACATATTTATTTTTCACAAGAGTTACATGGTTATATCATTAATAATACAGAATCGAGTATTCATATATTTCCGAATAATACACACATACAAAGCAGTATTAGATTTATCAAAAATATTCAATCAAAATCAATTAGTAATACAAAAGCAGTACTTTCGGCTATAGAAGCTGTTAAAGCGATTTCTAATCAAATGAATTACTCGGTAAAAAATCCTTTAGAGATTAAGTCTGTAAAAAAAGGAAAGAATCAGCAAACTAATATTTCTGGAGGAGGAATTGCAAAAAACGATATTGTTGCTAGATTAAAATATTTTCCAACAGAAGACCAAAAGTTAGTTTTAGTATGGGAAGTTTTTTTAACTGAAATAAATTTAGAACATGCCTGGACATTTTATGTAGATGCTACAACAGGAAATATTATAAATAAGACAAATAATATATTCTATTGTGTTACAGAAAGTGATTTTGAAAATAAGGAACCAAATTTTAATGATAATCTGTATGATATTTCAAATTATACAGCTTCAAAAAATGAACTTTTAGATTGTACTAATTGTTATGAGGTTTTTGCTTACCCAATGGAAAATCCATATTACGGTGAGCGCACCATTGTTTCTAATCCTGCGAACGATATTGCATCACCTTATGGTTGGCATGATTATGATGGAACACAAGGAGCAGACTCATTTTTAACTTCTGGTAATAATATTATTGCAACAAATACAAATAATTATAGCCCTAATGGAGGAGATCTATTAAACTTTACTAATTACCCTTATGATGAATATTATTCTAACAATGAACGATTTAGTGATTCAGCAATTACAAACATATTTTATTGGGCAAACTTGTATCACGATGTAATGTATATGTATGGCTTTGATGATGTTTCTGGTAATTTTCAAGTAAATAATTATAATAATGGTGGTTTAGGAAATGATAATATAGATTTAGATGGACAATTGGATTCGTATCAATGTAATGCAGCTATAGCTCCTTTTCCTGACGGAATAAGCCCATATATGATATTGGGTACTTGTGGAAATCGAGATTCAGCCTATGACAATGTAGTTGTAGTTCATGAATATACACACGGGTTAGTACATAGACTAATTGGTGGTGCTAATAGTGGTAATTGTTTAGAAAATATTGATCCTATAGACGAAGGCTACGCAGATTGGTACGGTCTTATGTTTACCATGAATGCAGAAGATCAAGGAGAAGATGCAAGAGGTTTTGCAAGTTATTATGTAAACGCTGGAACCGAAGGTGATGGTATAAGACCGTACCCTTACAGTACAAACTTGGAAATAAACCCTTTTGTATATCAATCTTACCCTAATTACGATGAAAGATATAACTGGGTTTGGGCTTCTGCTTTATGGGAAGTAACCTGGAAATTAATTGAAACTTATGGATTTGATGAAAATATTTATAATTTCACTGGAGATGTAAATCAAGATGCTGGAAATATTATGGCATTAGCTATTGTTACTGAAAGCCTTAAGTTGTTAAATTGTTATCCATTTATGATAGATGCAAGGAATGCTATATTTGCCGCAGACCAAAATATTTATAATGGAGAAAATGAATGTTTATTATGGGAAGCTTTTGCAAAAAGAGGTCTTGGTGCTGGTGCAATGATTTTTGGCGTTCCATCTTTTGATGAGATGGTAACAGCAAATTTGAATTTAAACTTTCAAAATGTATGTGTCAATTCAAATATTAGAGAAGAAGTAATGGGAGGGTTTCCTTTGGGAGGTTTTTATAGTGGAGATGGAGTTACTGATAATGGTGATGGGATATCTTTTACTTTTAATCCTGAAATGGCAGGAATTGGAAATCATACAATTACTTACGAGATAGAAGGTTCCTCATCCTGTAGAATTGCGTCCACTTCCGAATATACAATAACAGTAAAAGAAGATTTGGAAGCCCCTGTTATAAGTTGTCTAGAAAATGAAAATATAATAATTCCTTTAGAAGAAAGTTTTTTTGAAATTCCAGATTACACCGCTTTAATTGAAGTAACAGACAATTGCGGAATTCCAGAAGTTAGCCAAGTCCCAGTACTTGGGACTGAACTTGGAGTAGGGGATTACACCATAACAGTTGGTGCAGAAGATTCTTCAGGAAACCAATCCTTTTGCACTTTTGTTTTAAACATAAAAAAAGAAATAGGAGATATTGATAATTTGATTTCCATAAGTCCAAACCCAACAGATGAACTTTTAACTTTTTCAAGTGTAAATAGCATACCTAATTTAGATATTTCAATTTTTAATATTAATGGAAAATTGGTTAAAACATTTAGTTATTCAGATTTTAATTTTAATACTACAGTTTCAATAAAAGATATTGCATCAGGAATGTACTTTGTTAAAATGAAAGCTGAAGGGAATACAATTGTTAAACGAATTATTAAATATTAGAAGAACTACCTAAAATTTAATTGGCTATTATTATTTTTTTATTAATCTTATGGCTTGGTTTATTTTGGTTAAAATGTTTTCTGAAGAAAATAAGAAAGAAATTGAAACGTATTTAAAAAACTTGAAAAATTAAAATAAGAAATAAAGTAATCACCACCCATTAATTAAAAAAATAAAGCCCATAGATTTTTATTAAAAATCTATGGGCTTTAAAAAAAAAGAGTATTATTAATGCTTCATTAAAGTGGTTTCTACGTTTATTAATACTTCATTCCAAGTTTTACTAACACCATCATCACCCTTATGCAAATCGCCACAAACTTTATTTAAAGCCTCAATGGCTCCTTGTGCATTCCAATCTTCCAGATTCATAGTTCCTTTAAAATAAACCTTATTTTCTTTAATATCAAATTTAAAAGGAATGGTATGCATCGTGTCATTCATGGTAATTGCTATTTCGCAACCTTTTTCAGAAAAAGCTATTTTTCCTTTTAATAATTCAGTATTTAGCATAGTACCAAAAAAGGAAGCAACTAACTTACCATCACGCTCTTCATTTTTAGAAAAAATACTACTTATAGGAATAGAAAACTCCAGACCATTTAAAGCCTCGATAGGAGTGGCTCCCATTTTTTTATCGAAGTTGATGGTCTGAAAAACACCTGAAACAGGCTTTTTAGCTGTGGTTTTATAGGCGGTCCATTGTACAGCCGTTTCAACAGGATTTACCATATACGAAACTTCTTTTTTGGTTTCAGTTTTTTCAACTTCTTTAGATTCTTCTTTCTTTTCGTCTTTACAAGAAGTAAAAGTAATTGCAGTTAACACTGTTAATGTGAATAGAATTTTTTTCATTTTATTTATTTTATGTGATTAATTTAGATGACAAATATAAGGTTAAGTTTTTCTAATTTTTTATTGAAAAGGTTTTCGTTTTTTTGAAAGATGATAACTTTAATTGCTCCATTTTAGATTTATAATTGCTCCAATGGGTTTCAAAATATAAATTGGTTTTTTCTAAAACTTCTTCTAATTGCGTTTTTGCTTGTTTTAGTAAAATAGCTTCCGTTTCCGTCATTCCATTAGGTCTGCTTCCCGAATACCAACCCGCTGCTCCCAATCGATTCATTACATTTACTACAGAAGTGCTTGTAATTCCTTGTCGATCATCTTTTTTTCCTAAATACAAATCGATGAGTGAGTCGGATTTTTTTATCATTTCCTTACTTAATTTTATCTCTTTTTTGAACTTTTCTTTGTCTTCATCGGTTAATTTATCTTTAAATTCTGAAGCAATATTTTTACTCTCTACCAATTGCTTTACTGCATTGGCGGTTACTTGTTGCATTTCTTCAATTTCTTTCTGAACTCGATATTTGTCATTAATCGCCTTTTCTGAAACCTCTAATCTTGGATCACTTTTAACAGTAATCTCACTTGTCGAAGTTTCTTCCAAATAATTAATCACCAATTTATAAGTTCCCGGTTTTACCGAAACACCGCCGGGTTCATTTTTACGTTCTTCAATTTTACGAGAAGGACGATTCACTCCAGCTTCATCTAAATTCCATTGCCAAGTGTAAATTCCAGTACTGTCAGGTATTTTCTTTTTTAAACTTCTAATTAACCGATCTCCATCATATATTTTTAAATAAATGGAATCTTTGTGTTTTCCTTTGGTATCTTCTTTTTCTGATTCATCTAAATTTTCCTCGTTCACTGAGCTTGTCGAAGTGACATTATAATCATCATCATCATTGGTCACTGAGCCTGTCGAAGTGTCTTTTTCTGATTCGTCAACCTTAAAATAATATTTAATCAAACCACCATACTCCCGATTCTCCCCATTAAATAAGGCATCTCCTCCAAACCGACTTCCTGTGGGTTGCTGATAAGCTGCTTGATAAGCCGTAGGAGCTTCAAATAGTTGAATGTTTGATTTCAATAAATCTTGATTTTTAGCAATAGCTCTTAAAGGTCGTAAGTCATCCAAAACCCAAGCAGCACGCCCAAAAGTTCCAATTATTAAATCGTTTTCTCGTTCTTGAATCACCAAATCTTTCACCGAAACCGTTGGGAATCCGTTGGTCCATTTCATCCAATCGGTAGCTCCATTTATAGAAACATACAAACCATCATCGGTTCCTAAAAACAATAAATTCTTTTCTATAGGATCTTCCAAAATGCACAAAGCATAACTCAACACATTATTTTTATCTACAATTCGATACCAAGTTTTTCCGTAGTTCTCCGTTTTATAAACATAAGGTTCGTAGTTAAACCTTCGGTAATCGTTGGCAACTAACAAAGCTTCTCCTTTATTTTTATTGGAAGCTTTTATCTGAACAATCCAACTTCCTTTTGGCAATCCAGGAATATCTGAAATATCTGCCCATGATTCACCTCCGTTTTGTGTGATATGAACTCGTCCATCATCGGTTCCAACCCAAAGTACATTAGGCTCAATAGGAGAGGGTTCAATCACCAAAATAGTCGTGTAGTTTTCTGCTCCTGTAGCGTCCATCGTAATTCCGCCACTTTCATCTTGTTTTTGTTTTTCGGGGTCGTTGGTGGTTAAATCTTCTGAAATGATTTTCCAAGTTAGACCTTTATCGGTCGATTTATGTACAAATTGACTTCCGAAGTAAATTGTACTATTATCAAATGGGTCAATATTTATTGCAGCATTCCAATTAAATCGAAGCTTCACTTCAGGGTCGGGATGAATGGGGCGAACCGTGTAATTATTACCTGTTTTCCAATCGTACCGACTTACATATCCCTGCTGACTCATACTCCAGCCATAACGACTGTCATCACGATCCGGAACCACATCAAAACCATCGCCAAACGAAATTTCTTGCCAATAATCGTTTCTAATTCCTTGGGCACGCCAAACATAAGCCGGACCTCGCCAGCTTCCGTTGTCTTGCATCCCACCATATACATTATAAGGTATTTCGTTATCTACTGCAATATGGTAAAACTGAGCAACAGGTAGATTTCCTATAAAACGCCAAGAGTTTCCACCGTCGTGAGTAATGTTCATTCCTCCGTCGTTTCCGTCGATCATAAAGTTTCCGTTGTTGGGATGAATCCAC
Organism: Flavobacteriaceae bacterium; assembly: GCA_027080135.1. Classification (GTDB taxonomy): domain Bacteria; phylum Bacteroidota; class Bacteroidia; order Flavobacteriales; family Flavobacteriaceae; genus Marifrigoribacter. The sequence continues at coordinate 8,428 of JALWUJ010000137.1, forward strand.
CAAGCGTGATGATCTGGATGAACTCCATTGTCAACACCATAAGCAGGCATTAATTGATGAAAGTTTTTTCCGCCATCTTCCGAAACATTTACATAAGTAAAAACCGAATATACCCGATTTTCATTTTGAGGATCTACAAAAATATCGCTGTAATAAAAAGGTCGATTTCCAATATCATCTTTATCATTTATTTTTTTGAAAGTAAAACCACCATCGGTACTTTTATATAATGCGTTCTTTTTTGCTTCAATTAAAGCATATACAATATTGGGTTTGTTATTGGAGATTGCTAATCCAATTCTTCCTAAATTCCCTTCAGGTAAACCATCTTTATCGGTACGTTCCTCCCAAGTTTCGCCTCCATTGTGAGTGATAAAAATTCCGGAGCCTTCACCTCCCGAATTAAAAAACCAAGGATCTCGTTTGTGTTCCCAAAGAGCAACGATTAATTTGTTCGCATTTGAAGGATCCATTACCATATCTGCAACTCCTGTTTTGTTATTAGCGAATAATATTTTTTTCCAAGTTTTTCCACCATCTGTGGTTTTAAAAACACCACGTTCTGGATGTTCTCCCCAGGGTGAACCGATTGCTCCAACGTAAACGACATTCGGATTGGTAGGATCGATAATAATTTTATGAATATGACGAGTTTTTTCAAGTCCCATCAAGTCCCAATTTTTTCCGCCGTCTAAAGAACGATAAACTCCATAACCTCCATTCAGGCTATTTCTCGGATTTCCTTCGCCAGTTCCTACCCAAATTACAGAAGGGTTGGATTGCTGAATTGCCACCGAACCAATTGAAGCCGTAGCCTCGTTTTCAAAAACAGGGTTCCAAGTTACTCCGCCACTTTCCGATTTCCAAAGCCCACCAGAAGCAGTTCCAACATACATTATTTCTGGATTTTTTAAAACCACATCGATTGCGGTAACTCGACCCGACATTCCACCTGGACCAATGTTTCGAGGTTTCATATCTTTTAATATGTCCATCGAAAAGTCTTGAGCGGAAAGTGTGATTGCTATAAATAATAGGAACAAGGAAAGTAATTTCTTCATTTTGGTTGGTTTTAAAAAAGTTTATAAAGTTAATGAAATGAATGAAGGAATGAATTGAATTTGGAATTTTAACAAATTCTATAATAAATTAGAAGTCGCTTTTATTAATAATAGTATTCCACTAATCACCATAATGATAATCACTAATTTTCTAAAAGTGCTATTCTTCATTTTTGAAAGTAGTTTTTTGCCGATGAGATTTCCGAAGGTAGCACCAATTCCGAGTGTGATTCCGTAAATCCAAAGTTCTGAGGTCAATAATCCGAAAAAAGTGTAACTGCTTATTTGTGCCATTCCGAGGAAAAAAGAATTGGCTGCTTTGGTACCGACTAATTCTTCTTTTGTAATTCCTGCATTTAGGTAAAACGGATTAAGAACTGGACCCATTCCGCCAGTAAAAGTTCCAACGATTGAAACAATAAACCCCAAGGGAATAAAATACCAAAGCTGTACTGGAAAGGAACGTTCCTTTTTTCCGAAGCGATATTGAAAAAAGGTACTAATTAAAAACAAAGCCACAATAATTTGAAGCCAAGCAATTTTAATAGACGAAAAGAAATAGGCAGCAATTACAGCTCCAAGCATCGCTGATGGTACATAATACCAGAAAACTTTCCAGACAATGTTTTTCCAAAAAATGATAATTCGGGATGGGCGACTAATAAAAGCTCCCAAATTTATAATGGGAGCAGTTTTTGTCGTTCCTATTAAAAAATTTAAAAAAGGAATCAGCATTAAAGCTCCGCCACCACCACTTATAGTAGAAATGGAAAACGAAATTAGCCCAGCAAGAAAAATAATGATGAGATAAAGTAAATCTATGTCATTAAAAATAGTAAGCATAGTAAATAAAAAAAGCTGTCAAAAACTGACAGCTTTAAAAATTGTAATAACAACCTATAAGTTAGGGATACTTAATTCTTGACCTGGATGTATAACATTAGGATTGTCTAAGATGTTTCTATTTGCATCAAAAATGGTTGGGTATTTCATAGCATTTCCATAATAATGCTTTGCAATTTTACCTAGTGTATCACCACTTTCTACTGTGTGATATGCATAAACTGAATTATCCTCAACCTTAATATCTGCCATAATATCGGTAGGGTTTTCACCTCCAGATTTTTTTATTTCATCCCAAAGAAGATTTTTTTCGTAAGGTGTTTTGGCGGTTCCCCAAACTTTTAATTGTCCGTTTTCTTCTTTTACATCACCGTCTTTAATATTTAGTTTTTCACCTAAATCCAAAACGTTTTGATATTTTGCTCTTACCATTGTATTAAGTATGTTTAAAATTAAGTAATAAAGTTACAAAAAGAAAATGACTCTCGAAAAAATATTATTATACTTCACTATCCAACAAATCTGTTACAACGTGGTAACGAGGATCTTCGATGGAAGTTTCAATAATTTCTTCAAACTTAGGATTTGCCTTCATTAAAATCATTTGACATTCTGGACTTAAATGGGTAAGTTTTATATTCTTTCCCAAAGCTAAATATTTGTTAGTAACGTTTCTAAGTGCTTCAATACCAGAATGATCACCTACTTTTGATTCAATAAAATCTATTTCAACCGAGTTGGGATCTGCTTTAAAATCGAATTTAGAGTTAAACGATTGTGATGAACCAAAAAACAAAGGTCCCCAGATTTCATATACTTTTGTTCCGTCTTCTTTCATACGTTTACGAGCACGAATCATCGTTGCATTTTGCCAAGAGAAAACCAATGCCGACATAATTACTCCTACAATAACTGCAATTGCCAAATCTTGCCAAACGGTAACTGCCGAAACAGTAATTAAAACAATGGCATCTGCTAAGGGTATTTTATGAAGTATTCTAAAACTACTCCAAGCAAAAGTCCCGATAACTACCATAAACATAACACCTACTAAAGCTGCAATAGGAATTTGTTCTATTACAGGTGCACCAAATAATATAAAACCTAATAATGCTACTGCTGCTACAATACCCGATAGTCGTCCACGACCACCAGAATTAACATTAATGATGGATTGACCAATCATCGCACAACCACCCATTCCGCCAAACAAACCGTTTAAAATATTGGCTCCACCTTGTGCTACACATTCGCGGTTTCCAGAACCACGGGTTTCGGTCATATCATCTATTAAATTTAAGGTCATTAAAGATTCGATTAAACCAACGGCTGCTAATAAAATAGCGGTTGAAAATATCAATCCCCAGTTTCCTTTTAAAGTATCAAAAAGTCCAAAAATCTGCGCTTGAAAAGTAGGTAAACTTCCTTGCAATCCTTCGCCACCACCATCTACAATAAACGAACCAACGGTACTTACTCCAATATCTCCAAAAATAGTAATCGCAGCTACAACAACAATTGCCACCAATGCAGCAGGAACTTTTTTGGTCACTTTAGGTAGCAAATACATAATTGCTATCGTCAGTCCCACAAACCCAAGCATAGTTAGTAAATTACTGCCTTGCATCCATTGTTTTTCACCATTAACGGTTTCTTTAAAAAGTCCTAATTGTGATAAGAAAATAACGATTGCTAATCCGTTTACAAATCCCATCATTACGGAATGTGGAATCAAACGCACAAATTTTCCTAACTTTAATACTCCTGCTGAAATTTGAATTACCCCAACAAAGAGAAGCGTAATAAACAACCATTGCAATCCTAAATTTTCAATAGGAGTTTCTAAAGCAATTCCTACTTCATTTCCCTTCTGAATTAAATGCACCATCACCACTGCCATCGCACCTGTTGCTCCCGAAATCATTCCGGGTCTTCCTCCAAAAATTGCAGTGACAATTCCCATCATAAATGCTCCATACAAACCGACCAAAGGATCAATTCCTGCAACAAATGCAAAAGCTACTGCTTCTGGAACTAAAGCCAGTGCAACGGTTAATCCTGAAAGAATATCGTCTTTTGGATTGAAGGTAAAGTTTTTGAGTAATCTTTGCATTTCGGTATATTTTTAAAGCGGGCAAAGATATAGTTTTTAAA
>JALWUJ010000138.1 GCA_027080135.1 Flavobacteriaceae bacterium
AATAAGCCTGCCATGGTGGGATTGGTCATTATCGTTTTTTCCGCTTTAATTTCAATTTTAGGAGCTAATATTCGACCGGATTCTACTCCTGATGCCAATGATATCAATAGCTCTATTGCTCGTCAAAACCCCGGGTTTACTGTGAAAATGCTTTACTATCGAATTGATAAAGAAGTCGAAAGTAAGAATTTTTTCCAAAAACTTTTCTTTGGAGGTGAAGAACGTGTATATAAACACATCCCATTCTACTCCTATAAATTTGAAGGTGCAGATGTAGTTTTGGAAGAATTTACAGGAAGAAAAGGAGTTTCTAAAAATTATGAACCCCAGTATAAAAAATATAATATTGCCGAAGTTTTATACCCGTTGTCTATTGAAAAAGAAGATAAGTATAAAGTAAATTTAAATGGTACAATTACTTATTGGTTATTAGATGGAACGGAAGAGACTAAAAACGTTCAAGATTTACGTGATGAAATTCGAAATAATAATGTTAAAACAGAAACCTTTTATCTAGGAACAGATAAACAAGGTAGAGATATGTTGAGCAGGTTAATGGCAGGAACTATTATCTCTTTAAGTGTAGGGTTAATTTCTGTTTCTATATCATTGATTATTGGATTGCTTCTTGGAGCAATTGCCGGATATTACAGAGGTTGGGTGGATGATATTATTATGTGGTTCATCAATATGGTTTGGTCAATTCCCGGTTTGTTGTTAATCATATCTCTTACTTTATTTTTAGGAAAAGGGTTTACAACTGTCTTTATTGCTGTTGGATTAGTAATGTGGGTTGATTTAGCGAGAATGGTGAGAGGTCAGGTATTGAGTATACGAGAAAAGGAATATATAGAAGCAGGAAAAGCATTGGGATTTTCTAACGGTAGGATTATTTGGCGACATGTTTTGCCAAACATAATGGGACCTGTAATTGTGATTAGTGCCAGTAATTTCGTTTCTGCTATTCTTTTGGAAGCAGGACTAAGTTATTTAGGAATCGGAGCCCAAATACCAATGGCTTCTTGGGGAGCAATGATTGAACAACATCAAAGTTATATTACAAACATGGATAAAGCATATTTAGCCATTCTTCCCGGTTTGTTTATTATTGTTTTAGTTTTTGCTTTTATGCTACTTGGAAATGGTTTGCGAGATGCTTTGGATGTGAAATCCACTGAAGAGATTTCAGGTTCTTAAATAAACGAATTTTAATCTAATGTGAGTATTTCTTATCCAAAATTCACGTTAAACCGAGATTACAAACCCTATTGCATAATCTCGGTTGAAAAATCATACAATTTCTTCCAAGACACTGCATACATATTCTACATCCGAATCGGATAGGTTGAGGTGAGTAGTAAGACGGATTCTTCCCAGACCAAAATCGACCCCAAGTACACCTTTTGATTTAAGTTTTTCTAATACAGTAGTATTATCCAAGCCGTCTTTTAAATAAAACACAACAATATTCGTTTCAGGAGCGATAACCCTTGAGACCAAGGAGCACTTTTCTGCAGAAGCTGCAATTCGGGCAGCCCTTTGATGGTCTTCTTCCAAACGGGAAACATTGTTTTTTAAAGCATAAAGTCCGGCGGCGGCAATATATCCAACTTGCCGCATTCCTCCTCCAAATACTTTTCGTACTCTTCGTGCCTGTTTTATAAATGCTTTATCCCCAATTAACAACGAACCAACCGGTGCTCCTAAACCTTTTGATAGACAAACAGATACAGAATCAAACACTCTCCCGTAATCTTTAGGATTTTCATTGTTTTTGATTATTGCATTGAAAATTCGAGCTCCGTCTAAATGTAATCTCAACCCATTTGCATCACAAACTTCCTTTATTGCTTCAATTTCTTTAAAATCATAACATAAACCACCTCCTCTATTGGAGGTATTTTCAAGACTTACCAACTTTGAAACAGGTAAATGCACATTGTTAGCATCATTAATTTCACGAGCAATTTGACCCGCTGTCAACAATCCGGATTCGCCGGGAATTAACCGAACTGAAGCACCTGAATTTAAAGCAATTCCACCACCTTCATAGCGATAAATATGTGACTCATAACTACAAATCACTTCATCACCGGAAACTGTGTGTACCTTAATCGCTATTTGATTGGTCATTGTACCCGAAGGAGCAAAAAGAGCATCTTCCATTCCAAATAAATCTGCTGCATATTTTTCCAACTCATTAACCGTTGGGTCTTCTTCAAACACGTCGTCTCCAACTTGAGCATTAAACATCGCTTCCAGCATCCCGGAAGTAGGTTTTGTAACCGTATCACTTCGTAAGTCTATCATTATTTGTAAATTTGGAAACAAAAGTAATCATTTACACATTGAAAAAAGGTAATTTATTTGTAACTCTTCTCACTTTTTTTTGCATCTTTTCCGGAGCTGCACAAGAAAAGTACTGGGTTTATTTTACGGATAAAAAAGACGTTACTTTCGATCCTTTCACTTATTTTGATTCCAAAGCTATTGACAGAAGGATTAAAAACGGACTCTCATTTTTTGACAGTACAGATTTTCCACTTAATAATACGTATATTAATGCTATTGCTCAACTTTCGGACACCATTACCGGAAAAAGCAGGTGGATAAATGCTGTGGCCATAAAATGTTCTAACCTACAAATTCAACAAATCTCCAAACTTCCTTTTGTAAAGAAAATTGAAGAAATGAGTATGCAAGATGAGCTTGCATCTTACAACTTTACTGGAACAGTGATTCATCAAGGTGAAAAAGATTTGGCAGAAGGACAATTAAAATGGATGCAAGGCAATGCCTTTATTGAAAAAGGAATAACAGGAAAAGGGGTCCGAATTTGCATCATTGATGCTGGATTTCCAAATGTAGATAAAGCCGATGTTTTTAGGCACATCCGAGATAGAAATGGCATTGTAAACACTTGGGATTTTGTAAAGAACAAGCCTGAAGTGTATAAATATAACGCACATGGAACAATGGTTTTATCTTGTATTGCAGGAAAAAATAGTGACTATCAACTCGGACTGGCAACAGATGCTGAATTTTTATTGGCCAGAACAGAAAAAATTTTTTCCGAAGGGGTAAAAGAAGAAGAATATTGGCTAATGGCAGCTGAATGGGCAGATAAAAACGGTGCTGACATCATTAGCAGTTCGTTGGGGTATACC
>JALWUJ010000139.1 GCA_027080135.1 Flavobacteriaceae bacterium
GGAATTGTACGACTCCAACCAACGACTGATTAGTTTAGGAAAAAAAATAGATTCACTTTCCAAACAATATTATAACAATAAAAAAAAGAAACCACTTTTAGATGAACTTTTTAAAATGGTCTTGGTAGAAAATAGTAAGATTAAAAAAGTAGCTCCAGCACTTAAAAAGAAAGAAAAAATAAAAAAACAAAAGATTGTCAAAGAAGTTGAAAAAAAAGTTGAAGTAATAAGAACCCGAAAAAAGAAAGAAAAAGAAGAGGCAAAAAAGCAACCACCACAAAAACCAAAAGTTGCTTTAAAAATTGGTGACCGAGTAAGAATGTTAGATGGTGTAGCTATTGGTACCATTGATAAAATTGAAAAGAAAAAAGCTTTTGTAAATTATGGTACTTTTACGACTAATGTGAGTTTGGTAGAATTGGAGAAAGTATAACTTTTTTTCTAATTTTCAGGATGCTCAGGATTTAGTTTTCCTGCAAGGTTTAAAAAACCTTGTAGGTTTGTCTTACTTAGTAATGAATATGAAAAATAAACACAAAATAATACTATTCGATGGAGTTTGCAATCTTTGCAATGCTTCGGTTAATTTTGTGATTCAGCAAGACAAGAAGGATGTATTTCGGTTTGCTGCATTACAAAGTGAGGTAGGGAAAAAGTATGTTTCAGAATTTAATATAGACCCTTTAGATACAGATTCAATTATTCTTATTAACGATGATAATTTTTATGTAAAATCTACTGCAGCATTGTATATTTCAAAATCTCTTTCGGGATTATATCCCCTTCTATTTGGATTTATAATTGTCCCAAAATTTATTCGGAATTGGGTATATGATTATGTTGCAAAAAATAGGTATAAATGGTACGGAAAAAAGGAAAGTTGTATGATTCCTACTCTGGAATTAAAGGGAAAGTTTTTAGGTTAATTACACTTCACTAAAATATTGTCCAAATAATAATACTCATCATCTGACCAATTTTGAAATCTTATTTTTAAAATCAAAGTTGTTCCTGAAATTCCGCTAAGGCTAAAATTTACAGTTCCAGACAAATCATTTGCTAAAGTATGATTTGCATTTCCGTTACTTAAAAAATTGGGTACTTCGGCAAATGTATTTCCTCCATCGGTAGAATATTCAATATCTACATAATCACTTCCTTTGGCTGCAAAACCACAATTAAAATCATCAGAATGTTCGTCTGGATAGTATTCCAAATCACCAGATTCACTTATATCTAATGTTATAATAATATCACTAAAACCCGAAATATCTATAGATTGTGTTTGAAAAAGCAAAGGACCATTTAAATCTCTAAAGGTCATTTGACCACTTTTCACCAAAGCATAATCATTTGCATTTACCAAGGAGCCAGGATAATTTGTTTGACCATTACCCAAAGTGGTATAACTACTCAATGTCCATTTAGTAACACCAGCTGGATAATTTCCATTAGTATTACTAATTCCTGTTATTCCGGTATCTTCTAAATAAGAATTAAAATCTTCACTAAACAATACATCTCCGTTACAAACTGAATTTTGACAACTAATACTTCTCCATACATGATCCTCTCCGTCATAAATATCCCAACAATGTTTGTTGGTGCTGTTATCACTAACATAAACCATTAAACCATCGTCACTATTATCAATAGTTGAAACAGGAATTAAAGCTTGTTGTACTTGAGTAACAACAGGCATCTTAAATCCTCCATAATTAGTAGTAGGAATTTTTTGTGCTTCTAAATAAAGGGCAGCTTTTGTTGAAGGAGAAGTTTCGTTGATGGCAACTTGGGAGGTTACAACTTGTGAAGTAAATACTAAAAAAACCAAAGATGCCGTTACTATTCTATTCATAATTAATAAGTATGACTTCCTATATCATTACAAGTATCCTGGAGGTAAGTATCATAATCGCCAACATTATATGTTGTATTAGGTCCTACTCCTGTTTTCTTCCTAAGAGTAATATCTATAGCAAAGTTGCTTGAATCACCAATTACCCCAATAATATCTATGGTTACATTTGATGTGGTTGTTAACTCCACAACATCATTTCCATTAAAACTTATATTTCCTGAAGTTTGGTTGATGTTTGAATTACATGGAGATAATGTACCAGGATTTGCTATAACAAAAACACTTCCATCAGCTAAAATACCACCAGTTAAAAGTGTAGTTGAAGAAGGCGTAAGAGAGCCATTGCTATAAATGTTAATTTGATAATTACTTAAATCTACACTAGCTCCAGTAAAATTAGCAACTTCTATAATTTTATTATTTCCTGAACCTTCTACATATTCTGAAATAAATAAGTCGGAAGCAGTAGCTGAAGGATTTGTAACAGGACCATAATAAATAGATGAAGCTAGGCTTCCAGGGGAAGTTCCTGAAGTAGCAACAGGAGTAACTTCTACAGCAATGTATTTATTTAATTCACTTGCAGTAATTGTGAAAGAATTGGAAGGTCCCGTTTGAAGTTGAGTTTGGTTAGTTCCTACATTATCATCAGCTCGAAACCAAGTATAAGTATGGAATCCTGCAGGATCGTTTTCAGCATCAGTATATATAAAACTTGCTGTAATTATTTCTCCCACTTGAAAAGTTCCCGAAACTGTAACATTATTAGCAACTGGAGCTTGATTAATTGGCATACAATACACGTTGTCCCAAGTACTATCTACCCCATTCCAAAGTTGGACACAGCGAGTAGTTCCGTCAATTAAAAAAACCATTAAACCATCATCTGAAGTAGATGGGTTAATAGAGTTCCGTTCAGCCAAAGAAACCCTAGGAGGCATGAAACCTCCAAAATTAACACCATCACCAGAACTGTTTACATCTAAAACTGATGCAGAACTGGGAGTTGTGGTGTTAATACCTACTTGCGAAAAAAACACAAACGGTATTAACATAAATAAAAATACTAAACGTTTATCCATAATAAATATTCCTGTCCGACGCTTCGGTAATGGGACTTTACAAATTTAAAAGGAGTATCTTTTATAGTGAGAATTTAACTACAATAATTATCAACAAATTACTATAATTTATTAAAAAAACAAAACAAACTCGTTGTATTGTAATTTTTTTCGATATAACTTATTTATTTAATCAATTTCTACTTTAAATAACTTAATAACTTTTGTTTCTTTGTAAG
>JALWUJ010000140.1 GCA_027080135.1 Flavobacteriaceae bacterium
TATAAATTAATAATGCTGAATAGAATTCCTCATATTTTACTATTGTTTTTTGTAACTTTTGGCTATGCTCAAGAACAGTTGAAAGATTCTACTAAAGTTAAAAATTTAGAGGAGGTTTTAATCACTGCAACCAGAACCGAACGGCAATTATCTTCCTTGCCTTTGCCTGCACAAATCGTTTCAAAAAAAGAAATGGAAGCGGTGAATTCACTTCGTTTGAATGATATTTTAGAAGAGCAAACAGGGTTAACTACGGTTTCAGATTTTGGAGGAGGAGTGGGTATTCAAATACAAGGTTTGGACTCGCAATATACCTTGATTCTGATTGATGGAGTTCCGTTAGTAGGGCGTTCAGCAGGAACTTTAGACCTTAGTAGAATTACCGTTGGAAACATCAAACAAATTGAAATTGTAAAAGGCGCTTCTTCCAGTTTGTACGGAAGTGAAGCTTTGGGAGGCGTGATTAATATTATTACCGAAAATCCCAAATATGGTTTTAATGGCGATGCAAATTATCGCTTCGGAACCAACAAAACACACGATATAAGTGCAAATTTAGGTTATAAAAAAGAGAAGTTTTCTATCAATGGCTTTGCCAACAGGTTCAGTACTTCGGGGTACGATTTAACTGAGAATGATGCATTAAATACGGTAGAGCCTTATCAGAATTACACTTTCAATATAAAGGCGGGTTACGATTTTTCAGAAAGTACCCATTTAATGGCTTCGGGAAGGTATTTTACCCAAAAGCAAGATTATGTAGCTTCTGAAGAATTAAGTGGTGAAGGGACTATCAAAGAGTGGAATGCACATTTAAAACTAAATCATAAATACAATGAAAAATGGTCTAGTTATTTTGAATTTTATGCCACTCGATACAAAGCCGAAGAATTTTTAAACGATACAAATGAGCAGCTTTTTTCTGAAGGAGATTTTAACCAGTTATTAATCCGTCCAGAAATTAGAGCCACGTATAATCCTAACAATAAAAACTCGTTTATCGGAGGCTTGGGTTGGAATCGTGAATCTTTAGTTAGAACCGATTTTTCTACAAATCCTGTTTTTAATTCACCTTTTATTTATCTTCAATACGATGCGAATCCGACCGAAAAAATAAATGTAATTTTCGGTGCTCGTTTCGATGCTCATAACGAGTACAAATCTCAATTTTCACCGAAAGGAGCAATCCGCTATGATATCAATGACCAACTTTCCGTAAAAGGATCTATTGGTTACGGATTTAAAGCACCCGATTTTAGACAATTATACTTCGATTTTACCAACTCAACAGTGGGTTATACCGTTTTAGGTTACAACCAAGTAACGACTAGAATTCCAGAATTAATAGAAGAAGGTCAGATATTAAATGTGGTGGTTCCTATTACAGAATTTGAAGATGAATTGCGTCCAGAAAATTCAGTAAGCTTCAATTTAGGTTCTGTTTATCAACCCATTTCTGAGCTTAAATTTGAAGTAAATGTTTTCAGAAATAACATTCAAGATTTAATAGATACTCGTGTTATTGCCAATAAAACCAATGGTCAGAATATTTTTAGCTATTATAATGTGAACAAGGTTTATACCCAAGGATTGGAATTTAACGGAACTTGGAAAATTAATAATTACCTAAAATTTTCAGGAGGTTACCAATTGCTTTTTGCAAAAGATAAAGACGCAGAAGATGCCTTTAAAAACGGCGATGTATATGCAAGATTAACTCCTAGTTCGCCTTCATTTCAGCTTAAAAAAGGCGACTATTTTGGTTTGTATAATCGCTCCCGTCATATGGCAAACGCCAAAGTATTTTACACTCTAAAAAAATGGGGTTTAAACACCAATATTAGAGTTACCTATCGGAGTAAATACGGATTGTTCGATACCAATGCCAACGGATATTTAGATAATTACGATGAATTTGTAAACGGTTATACAATTTTAGATTGGGCGATAAACAAGACTATTTTTAAGAAATACATCGTAGGGTTTGGTGTAGATAATATTTTCAATTTTACCGATTCACAAAATATTACTAACCTAGCAGGACGACTTATTTACGGAAAACTTAACATTCAATTTTAATAATAAACAATAAACAAATACCATGAAAACTATTAAAATCTTATTCTTATTAACACTATTTGTAGTGCTTAGTTCCTGCAATAGTAATGATGACTCAACATCCGTTAATTTACCAGTTGAGGTAGAATTTATTCAGAATTTACACGCTCCACAAGAAGGAGGGCAGGGGCAACCTGTTTATGGAGAATTTACAAAGTTCAATTTTAAAACGGGACAAACAACAAGCAGTGATACCGATTGGGATATCGCTTTAAGAGGAACCATTGTTTTAGTAAACGGAGGCGAAATAACAGGAATTGACGATGAGCCAAACAGAACTGGAAATGCAGCAGCATATATCGCTAACGGAACGATGGAAAGTATAACATCGGTAGATGTTTCAAGGTTAAGAGAAGATGCTATAAATGCACAAGCAATCCCAACAGGAAGTGGAACAGGATGGTATATTTATGCAGGCCCTCCAACCCATCTAATTACACCCATTGCTGGAAAAATATTGGTTTTTAAAACACACGATGGTAAATATACTAAGATGGAAATTTTAAGTTATTATAAAGATGCACCTGCAAACCCAGATGCATTTCAAGATTTTGATAAATATTACACCTTTAATTATGTGTATCAGCCAAATGAAGGAGATACAGATTTTTAATTAATAATTATAGGACATGCAATGTCATATAAACAATGAATAATAGATTTTAAATTTGCCTGAGATTTATTTGAATTAACAAATAAAAGTTATTTAAAATATAGTAAGGGTTTTTTCCTTTAACTATGAGAAAGAAAGAAAACCTGAGAAAGGATGGCATTTAGTCATCCTTTTTTTTATTTCACAAATGTTAAAATTAACTTTTTATTAAGTAGTTAAAACGGAACATAATCGGAAATTGCAACTCTTATTATTGAATTATAATTATTGAAAATGAAAAACATATTTTCCACCTTATTAATTGCTTTATTACTAACAGGAACTAGTTTTGCTCAAAAAAACAATGACCTACAAAAGAGCACAAAAATTGAAGCTGCAAAAACTAAAATAGGAACAATAAATGTCTCTTTAGAC
>JALWUJ010000141.1 GCA_027080135.1 Flavobacteriaceae bacterium
TCTTTGTGCCATCTGTGGTTTAACAAATTAATATTTATGGTTAAAAATATATTTTTCCTATTTGTTTTTATCTCTCTTTTTTCTTGTAATGAAAAGGTAAAAGAGGAGAATACTTCTAAAAAAAACACTAATAATTCTAAAATAGAATTCGCTAAAGGCTTCAATATTTCCTATCACAAAGGCTACAAAATCATCACACTTAAAAACGCTTGGCCTGGAGCTGAAAAAGAATTTAAATATGCTTTAATTGAAAAAGGAACTGTTTTAGAATCACCAGAAAATTACGATGCGATTGTTACTGTTCCTATCGATAAAATTGTGGTAACTTCTACTACTCACATTCCTTCTTTAGAAATGTTGGAAGTTGATAAGACCTTAATTGGCTTTCCAAATTTAGACTATATTTCATCGGAAGCTACCAGAAAAAGAATCGCAGATGGGCAAATTACCGAACTAGGAAAAAACGAAGCTATTAATACCGAAGTTTTAATAGAAATTAATCCAGACTTAGTCGTAGGTTTTGCGGTCGATGGAAATAACAAAGCTTTAAACACTATTAAAAAAACGGGGATTCCTGTTGTGTATAATGGAGATTGGACAGAAACTTCGCCTTTAGGAAAAGCAGAATGGATTAAGTTTTTTGCCGCTTTTTATAATAAAGAAGAAAAAGCAGCCGAAATATTTAATGTCATTAAATCTGAATATCAAAAAGCAAAACAATTGGCTTTAACAGCAAAAAATCAACCCACGGTTTTAAGTGGAGCGATGTATAAAGATGTTTGGTATTTACCACAAGGTGAAAGTTGGGCAGCACAATTTATAGCTGATGCCAACGGAGATTATATTTGGAAAAACACAAAAGGCACAGGAAGTTTTTCATTAAGTTTAGAAAGTATTTTAGATAAAGCGGAACACACAGAAATCTGGATTGGACCCAGTTATTACACCAGCTTAAAACAAATGGAAGAAGGACATTCGGTTTACCAACAATTTGATGCTTTTAAAAACGATAAAGTATATAATTTCACTAATAAAAAAGGAGCAACTGACGGACTTTTGTATTTTGAATTAGCTCCCAATCGTCCCGATCTAGTTTTAAAAGACCTTATTAAAATTTTACATCCCGAGTTGTTACCCGATTATGAGCCTTTCTTTTTTGAGAAACTGAAATAGGGGTTGTTACGCTGAGATACACAAAGAGACGCAGAGAGACGCTGAAGAAAAGGAGACACGAATTTCACTCCCGACGTTTCGGGATCCACTAAAAATAGGTTAGTAAAAGTTACTTAAAATCTACTCCAGCAAACATTCGTGATAATTAGTGTAATTCGTGTCTTATTTTTTTACATATATATTAATCTAAAATAATTCTTTAAAACTTTGTGTAACTTTGCGTTTCTCTGTGCAACTTTGCGTAATTATAAATTATTGGAAACCCAAAAATCATATAAAATCCATTTTCTAATACTCGGGATTCTTTTAATCCTAGCCTTCTTACTAAATGTGAGTTTGGGTTCAGTTTCTATTCCTTTTAATGAAATTATTTCTGGGCTTTTTGGAGGAGAAACTTCTAAATCCTCTTGGCAATTTATTATTCAAGATTACCGCCTACCAAAAGCAATTACAGCCATTTTAGCTGGCGGTGGCTTGGCAGTTTCAGGATTGCTAATGCAAACACTTTTTAGAAATCCTTTAGCAGGACCTTTTGTTTTAGGATTGAGTAGTGGTGCGAGTTTAGGAGTGGCAATTTTAATATTGGGAGCAGGGATTTTTGGAGGAACTTTGGGAGGACTATTATTGAGTTCTTGGAGCTTGGTCATCGCTTCCGCTTTGGGAAGCTTTCTAGTTTTATTGGCCGTTTTATCGGTTTCGTTTAAAGTAAAAGATACGATGACTTTACTCATCATCGGATTGATGTTTGGAAGTCTAACCGCAGCAATAGTTTCCGTCCTCTCCTATTTTAGTAATGCAGAACAATTGCAACAATTTGTTTTTTGGAGTTTCGGGACTTTAGGAAATGTTTCTTGGCAAGGGATTTTTATTTTAGCTATTTGTGTCTTAATTGGATTATTACTTAGCCTAGTTTCCGTAAAACCTTTAAACGCTTTATTGTTAGGAGAAAACTACGCAAAAAGTTTGGGAATAAACATAAAAAAAACAACCTTAATCATCATTTTAGCAACCAGTATTTTAGCTGGGGGAATCACAGCTTTTGCAGGACCCATTGCTTTTGTAGGTTTGGCAGTACCGCATTTAACAAGGCAATATTTTACCACTTCTAATCATATTATATTAGTTCCAGCCGTACTTTTGAGTGGTGCCTTTTTAATGTTATTTTGCGATACAATTGCACAACTTCCGTTTAGCGAATTTACATTGCCTATTAATGCAATTACTTCGTTGATTGGTGCTCCGGTAGTTATATGGTTGTTAGTACGGAAGCGAAAACTATTGTTTTAACTCTTCGGCTCCGCTCAGAGACCAAAAAAAATGTTTGAGCTAAATCGAAGCGTACCCTGAGCGAAGTCGAAGGGTACATATTGTTTAAAAGATTTATTAAAAAAATTGTGAGTTTAATTAAAGAACATACTGTTTTAAAAACACAGAATCTAACCATTGGTTATTCTTCTAAAAAGAAAATGATTCTTGTTTCTGAAAGGATTAACTTTTCTATCAACAAAGGAGAATTAGTGGGTTTGGTCGGTACAAACGGAATTGGAAAATCTACTTTACTTAGAACTTTGGCTGGAATGCAGCCTAATTTAAACGGAAGCATATCAATTAATGAAAACGATTTAAAAAACCTTTCTCCTTTACAGTTAGCAAACCATTTAAGTATTGTTTTAACGGAAGCTCCTGCATCAAAAAATCTTTCGGTTTTAGAATTAATTTCACTCGGAAGACATCCTTATACCAATTGGGTGGGTTCACTTTCAAAAGCTGACAAAGACATTATCAATCAAGCTATTTCTGCTACTAAAATTGAAGAATTACTCCCAAAAAAATGCTATGAATTAAGCGACGGTCAGTTGCAAAAAGCAATGATTGCAAGGGCTTTAACACAAGACACTCCTCTTATTTTATTAGACGAACCTACCACACATTTAGATATATATCAT
>JALWUJ010000142.1 GCA_027080135.1 Flavobacteriaceae bacterium
AATAACAACTTATAAGGATGAAGAAACAGGAAGCGAAATAATGGTCATGCCTTCAGATAAATATGAGGTAACAACCATGGTTGATTTTGGAACCAATGTACTGGGAACACAAAATGCTTCAATTAAAGACATTTCAGAATTTAAAAAAGAAATTTCTTGTGCCAGAACTTTTAGCTTTCTTCACGAAATTGAAATGCTACTAGACCACGGTCTTATTAAAGGAGGCGATTTAAACAATGCAATTGTTTATGTAGATAAAGAGCTTTCTTTAGAAACAATGGATAAATTACGGGTTGCTTTTGGAAAGGATAATATTTCAGTAAAGCCAAACGGAATTTTAGATAACCTTACGTTACACCACCCAAATGAAGCAGCCAGACATAAATTGTTAGATGTTATTGGTGATTTAGCTTTAATAGGAACTAGAATTAGAGGAAAAGTAATTGCTAATAAACCTGGACATTTTGTAAATACACAATTTGCAAAAAAAATGGGAAAACTTATTAAAATTGAAAAAAGAAATAAAGTTCCTAAATTTAATTTATCAAAAACTCCTGTTAAAGATGTTAATGCAATTATGGAAATGCTACCACACAGACCTCCATTCTTGCTAGTAGATAAAATATTAGAACTTTCGCAAACTCACGTTGTAGGTCTTAAAAATGTTACCATGAACGAACCTTTTTTCGTGGGGCATTTTCCAGGAGCACCTGTAATGCCAGGAGTGTTAATCGTTGAAGCAATGGCTCAAGCAGGCGGAATTTTAGCACTAAATATGCTTCCCGATCCTCAAAATTATCTCACTTTCTTTTTAAAGATTGATAATGTAAAATTTAAAAAACAAGTATTGCCAGGGGATACATTAATTTTTGATTTGGTATTAGACGAACCCATCCGAAGAGGATTGGTTATTATGTCTGGGAAAGCCTATGCAAACGATGTTCTTGTAGCAGAAGCCGAATTAATGGCGAAATTAGAAAAAGTAAAAAACGATTAGATGGATTGAACGGGTATTAAAATGTGATTATTAAATAATACCATATAAAAGAATACATCTTATTTGTTTGCCAAAAATAAAATTTAAAAAAATGAACCAACCTTTAGCATACGTACATCCAGGAGCAAAAATCGCCAAAAATGTTGTTATAGAGCCTTTTACTACTATCCATAACAATGTGGTAATTGGTGAAGGAACTTGGATAGGATCCAACGTAACCATTATGGAAGGAGCCAGAATAGGAAAAAACTGTAATATATTTCCAGGTTCAGTAATTTCTGCAATACCACAAGATTTAAAATTTCAAGATGAAGAAACCACTGTTGAAATCGGTGATAATACAACTTTAAGAGAATATGTAACCATTAACAGAGGTACTGTAGATAGAGGAAAAACAGTAGTAGGAAATAACTGTTTAATTATGGCATATTGCCACATCGCTCACGATTGTATTGTAGGAGATAATTGTATTTTTTCTAACAACAGTACTTTGGCAGGTCATGTAACTGTAGGAAACTATGTAATTCTCGCAGGAATGACAGCTGTACACCAATTCTGTTCTATTGGGCAACATGCTTTCGTAACTGGAGGAACTTTGGTAAGAAAAGATGTACCACCTTATGTTAAAGGAGCTAGAGAACCAATGTCCTATGTTGGGATTAACTCCATAGGTTTAAGACGAAGAGGATATAAATCAGAAAAAATTCGCGAAATTCAAAGTATTTACAGAATACTCTATCAAAAAAATTATAATAATTCTCAAGCGGTTCGACTAATTGAAGCAGATATGGAAGCCACCACAGAACGAGACGAAATATTGCAATTCATTAAAAATTCGAAACGAGGAATTATGAAAGGATATTTTTCAAACTAAAATTATTAACAAAAAAATACCACTTATGTGGGCAATAAATTATGGCAAGTACTTCAGATATTAGAAAAGGATTATGTATAAAATACAATCACGATATTTATAAAATAATCGAATTTTTACATGTAAAACCAGGTAAAGGTCCAGCCTTTGTAAGAACTAAATTAAAAAGTGTTACAACAGGAAAAGTAATAGATAACACTTTCTCAGCAGGACATAAAATTGAAGATATTAGAGTAGAAACACATAAATTTCAGTATTTATACAACGAAGGAGATACCTACCATTTTATGAATAATGAAGACTATTCACAAATTCAATTGGAAAAGGATGCATTGGACAATCCAGATTTAATGAAAGAAGGCGAAATAGTAACCATTCAAATTAATACCGAAGATGGTATGCCCCTTTCTGTAGATTTACCAGCTCATGTAATATTAGAAGTTACAAGTACAGAACCAGGAGTAAAAGGAAACACAGCAACCAATGCTACAAAACCCGCTATTGTTGAGACAGGAGCAAAAATAAACGTTCCTTTATTTATCAACGAAGGAGATAAAATAAGAATCGATACCGATAAAGGACAGTACCAAGAGCGAATTAAATCTTAATTTTCGAATCTTTATAAACCAGTATAAATGAAATTTTCTACTCCTCAAACCCTTGAAAATATTGCAAAAATTATAGATTGTGATTATGTAGGCAATGCAGAATTTTCCGTTTTAGGAATGAATGAAATTCACGTAGTAGAAGAAGGAGATATTGTTTTTGTAGATCACCCTAAATATTACAATAAAGCTTTAGAATCTGCTGCAACTATTATATTAATCAATAAAAAAGTTGATTGCCCAGATGGAAAAGCATTGTTAGTTTCGGATGACCCATTTAGAGATTTTAATAAATTAACCAATCATTTTAATCCCTTTATTTCATCCTCGGTGGCTATTTCAGAAACAGCTATAATTGGTAAAAACACTATAATTCAGCCCAATGTTTTTATAGGAAATAATGTAAAAATAGGTAACGATTGCTTAATTCATGCTAATGTTACCATATATGATAATACTATTATCGGTAATAATGTAACCATCCATAGTGGTACTATTCTTGGAGCCGATGCTTTTTATTATAAAAACCGCCCTGAAAACTATGATAAGTTAATATCGGGAGGAAATGTGGTTATTGAAGATCATGTAGATCTTGGTGCTTTATGTACGATAGATAAAGGAGTAACCGCTTCAACTACTATAAAAGAAGGAACTAAAATAGATAACCAAGTTCATATTGGTCATGATACTATAATTGGGAAAAGATGTTTAATTGCTTCACAAGTAGGAATTTCGGGATGTGTGGTGATAAAAGATTTTGTAACTATTTGGGGGCAAGCAGGTCTAACTAGTGGGATTACAATAGGTGAGAAAGCTGTAATTTCAGCAAAAAGCGGAGTAAGCAAATCTTTAGAAGGACATAAATCCTATTTTGGGATTCCAGCAGATGATTTTAGAAAAAAATATAAAGAAATAGCCTCCATTAGACTGATTCCAGAATTGATAGAGAAAATTGACCAATTAAAATGATTACACTACCTAAACAAGTTGTATTAGATTTTCATCAAGAAGATATTTTAAAAGATGAAACTGTATTTGAAAGTTATTTTCATAAAGATTTAGAATTAATTTGGAACAGTACAAATGGGCTAACCATAATGCATTATAATGATTTAATTTCCTTCTTTTTAGAAATAAGAAAAACCTATGAAGATCTTCGGATAGAAATAAGCCATTTGTTAGAAGATGAAAATTTTGTAACCATACGTTATAAGTATTATATCCGAACCATAGAAAATCCCGATGAAGAGTTGGGAATATCGCATTTTATTGGTATTTGGGAAATAAAAGATCAAAAAATGTATCGCGGACATTTAATTAGTCAGCCAGTCACAGATATGGATGACACAAACGAATCTTACCATCAAGTTAAAGTATGATTTTAAGCAAAATTGTTCTTAAAAAGGGTATATTTGCACCAATAAAAATTCAAACAAAAATTCACATAAAATGAGTGTTTTAGTAAATAAAGATTCAAAAATTATAGTACAAGGATTCACAGGTGGAGAAGGAACTTTCCATGCGGGTCAAATGATTGATTACGGTACAAATATCGTTGGAGGTGTAACTCCTGGAAAAGGAGGACAAACCCATTTAGACAAACCTGTGTTTAACACAGTTGTCGATGCAGTAAAAGAAGTAGGAGCAGATACATCCATCATTTTTGTACCGCCAGCATTTGCTGCAGATGCTATTATGGAATCTGCTGAAGCTGGAATTAAAGTAATTATTTGTATTACCGAAGGAATTCCTGTGGCAGATATGATTAAAGTAGCCGAATATATTAGAGATAAAGACTGCCGTTTGGTTGGTCCTAACTGTCCTGGAGTGATTACTCCTGGTGAAGCAAAAGTAGGTATTATGCCAGGTTTTGTTTTCAAAAAAGGTAGAGTGGGAGTGGTTTCAAAATCAGGAACATTAACTTATGAAGCTGCTGACCAAGTAGTTAAGCAAGGTTTTGGAATTTCAACTGCTATCGGAATTGGTGGCGATCCCATTATAGGTACTACAACCAAAGAAGCAGTACAAATGTTAATAAACGATTCAGAAACCGATTGTGTAGTTATGATTGGTGAAATTGGAGGAAATCTTGAAGCACAAGCTGCCGAATGGTATAAAGAAAGCGGTAGTAATAAACCAATTATCAGTTTTATTGCTGGAGAAACAGCACCAGCAGGAAGAACTATGGGGCATGCAGGTGCAATTGTTGGAGGAAGTGATGATACAGCTCAAGCGAAAAAGAAAATTTTAAGATCACACGGAATTCATGTAGTAGATTCTCCAGCCGAAATTGGAAAAAAAGTAAAAGAAATTTTAGGATAATACTAAAATATGAAAATTAAAAGCCTTGTTAAATTTAGCAAGGCTTTTTTTATGAAGAATATATTTTGATTTGGTATATTTGAATCATTCAGATTAAAACTGTAAATAAGATTATTTTAAAACTTATTTTAGAATAAAATTTTAAGTAAAGACATAAAGGCCTTGCACCTTTATGACTTTGCGAGAAACAATTAAACACGTAAAAAATGAAATTACTAGAAGGAAAAACAGCAATTATAACAGGAGGAAGCCGAGGAATTGGTAAAGCCATTGTGGAAGTTTTTGCAAAACATGGAGCCAATGTTGCTTTTACTTATAGCTCTTCTGAAGAAGCTGCAAAAGCTATTGCCGCCGATGTTGCTAAAGATGGAGTTAAAGTAAAATGTTATAAAAGTGACGCTTCTAATTTTGAAGAAGCACAAGAACTAGCAGCTGAGGTTCAAAAAGAATTCGGTTCAATAGATATATTAATAAACAATGCAGGAATTACGAAGGATAACCTTTTAATGCGAATGACCGAAGAAGATTTTGATCGCGTGATTCAAGTTAACTTAAAATCAGTTTTTAATATGACCAAAGCCGTACAACGTACCATGTTGAAACAACGCAAAGGTTCTATTATTAATATGAGTTCGGTAATTGGAGTAAAAGGAAATGCTGGTCAGAGTAATTACGCCGCTTCAAAAGCTGGAATTTTAGGATTTACTAAGTCGATGGCGATAGAGTTAGGATCACGAAACATACGTTCTAATGCAATTGCACCCGGATTTATAGTTACCGAAATGACTGAAAAATTAGGAGAAGAAACCATCAAGCTTTATTACGAAGCAATTCCTTTAAAAAGAGGAGGAACGCCTGAAGAAATCGCAAATACTTGCGTGTTTTTAGGAAGCGATATGTCCTCGTACGTTACAGGACAAGTACTTAACGTTGATGGTGGAATGTTGACATAACTTTTTAATTTAAAATATGTCATCACAATCCATACTTTATATTATTACTGCCGGGATAATTTCTATAATTCTGGCAGTTTTTATGTATGGCTATAAAACCAAGTTTTCTAATAAAACGAAATGGATTTATGGCTCGCTTAGGTTTGTGACTATTTTCTCGGTGTTATTATTATTAATCAATCCGAAATTCTCTACAAAAACATACACTTTATTAAAGCCTAGTTTACCGATATTATTAGATAATTCAGCTTCTGTAGAGGTTTTAAATCAAACTGAAAACGTTGTCAGTTTTATTGAAAGTTTAAAAAACAACGAAGAACTAAATAAAAAATTCAGTCTTTCATTTTATAGCTTCGGAAGTGATTTTCAACAAAACGATTCGCTTTCTTTTTCTGAAAAAAATACGAATATTTCTAAAGCACTATCAACCACCAACGAATTATTTAAAAATGAAACCGCGCCAACTATCTTAATTACCGACGGAAACCAAACCTTAGGTTCAGATTATGAGTTTAGCTCGGCTACTTTTAAAAATAAAATTTATCCGGTAATTCTTGGAGACTCTACCAAACAAATCGATTTAAGAATTGAACAACTAAATAGCAATCGATACGCTTTTCTAAAAAATAAATTTCCGGTGGAAGTGATTTTAATTTATTCTGGAACTGAAACGATATCTTCACAGTTTCAGATAAAACAAGGAAATTCGGTACTTTACAAAGAAAAAGTTTCTTTTTCTGAAAAGAAAAACACTCAAATTATTTCATTTACACTTCCTGCTAATTCCGTAGGTCTTCATAAATATACAGCTGAAATAGTTCCTTTAGAAGATGAAAAAAACAAAACCAACAATCAAAAACAATTTGCTGTAGAAGTAATAGACCAAGCCACCAATGTGTTAATTATAAGCGAAATAGTGCATCCCGATTTAGGAATGCTAAAAAAATCTATTGAAAGCAATGAACAACGTAAAGTAATCATTAAAAAACCTTCGGAAGCATTGTCGGTATTGAATGACTTTCAGTTAGTTATTCTGTATCAACCCAATCGCAAATTTGCAACCTTATATTCAGAAATAAAGAAATTAGAAAAAAACACCTTTACAATTACTGGACTTGAAACGGACTGGAATTTTTTAAATGTAATTCAGAGTGATTTCAGAAAAGAAATCACCAATCAGTCAGAAAATGTGGTGGGAGTTTTAAATAAAAATTACAGTTCTTATGCTATTGATGATGTAGGTTTTGATGATTTTAGACCTTTAAAAACACGCTTTGGAGAATTGGAAATACTAGTGCCCAACGAGTTTGTGTTAGAGCAATCTATAGACGGCTACACTACCGAAAGTGCTTTATTAGCAACCATCGAAATTAATGGAAGACGAAGTGCTATTTTTGATGGGGAAGGTCTTTGGAAATGGAGAGCACAATCGTATATAGAAAATAATAGTTTTGAAAGTTTTGACGATTTTATAGGAAAATTAATTCAGTATTTAGCTTCCAACAAACGAAGAAGTAGATTAGAAGTTACAAACAAGACTTTTTATTACAACAATGCTTCCATAAAAATTTCGGCACAATACTTTGATAAAAACTTTGTGTTCGATTCTAGAGCGAGTTTGTCAGTTTCAATAAAAAATAAAGATTCAGAAGAAAAGACTGTTTTTCCTATGCTTTTAAAAAGAAATTTTTACGAAGTAGATTTAAACAGTTTAGGAGCAGGTGAATATCAATACACTGTTTCTGTAGATAATGAATCGGTGGCTCGAAGTGGTTCGTTTACCATTTTGGATTTTGATGTAGAACAGCAATTTTTAAATGCCGATGTAACAAAACTATCAAGAGTTGCGACTAACACTCAAGGAAAGGCATATTTTATTTCAGAAGCAGAAAAATTAGTAACTAATTTAATAGAAGATGATAGTTTTCAACAAATTCAGAAAAGCGAAGAAAAAACTGTATCTTTAATCGATTGGAAATACTTGTTAGGTTTAATTATTATTAGCTTAAGTTTAGAGTGGTTCCTCAGAAAATACAACGGTCTTATATAAAATCAACAATAACTAAATATATTAAAAATGGAAAAATTACCAAAATTAGGAATACCAATTATAATTCTTCTAATCCTTTCAATCATCATTGTTTTTAAATCTGCAGTAACCATTCGATCTGGAGAAGCTGGTGTTTTATACAAAACTTTTGGAGGTGGTGTGGTAACCGATGAACCACCAATGGGAGAAGGTTTTCACGTTGTAGCACCTTGGAACAAAGTATTTATATACGAAGTACGCCAAAAAGAATTGTTTTTTGAAAATATGAAAGTACTCTCCTCAAATGGTTTGGATATTATGATTGATGCTTCGGCTTGGTACCAACCAAAATACGAAAGCTTAGGCACCTTACATAAAACAAGAGGAGAAGATTATGAATCTAGGGTAATAAAGCCTGCTATACGCTCGGCAGCAAGATCGGTTGTAGGGCGTTATACGCCAGAGCAATTGTATTCTAGTAAACGTGATGTAATTCAGAAAGAAATATTTGATGAAACCAAAAAAATATTAGACAATCAATATGTGCAATTAAACGATGTTTTAATTAGAGACGTAACCCTACCAACTACTATTAAACAAGCGATAGAACGTAAATTGAAGCAAGAACAAGAATCATTAGAATATGAATTTAGATTAGTTACTGCTCAAAAAGAAGCCGAAAAAGTACGAATAGAAGCACAAGGAAAAGCAGACGCTAATAAAATATTAAGTGCTTCTTTAACAGACAAAATTCTTCAAGACAAAGGTATTGACGCCACTATCAAGCTCTCGGAATCTCCTAATAGTAAAGTAATTGTTATTGGATCAGGAGAAGATGGTTTACCTATAATTTTAGGAAATAATTAATCAATAAATAATTATACTAAAACGTATAAGCCGTTTCTGAGAAGAAGCGGTTTTTTATAGGATTAATTTAAAGGTGAAATCTTATTGCTTTTCCAAAGTCGGATAAGTAGAAATGCTGAAATAATAATAACTACTAATAATCCCATTGCAGTAGGATAATTACCATAGAGTAAATTTCCTGTGGCAAACATAAAGCTATATACTAATATACAGCCAAGAACCATTGCGAGTATTCCGGCAGGTACAGACCATTCTTTATTGCTTTCTTCTTTTATAAAATCTTTATCGGTAAAAGTATCCAACACTTTTTTCCAACCAGGACCTCCAGGAGTAGTCTGTTTATAGAAGTTTTGAAGGGTTTCGTCCTTTTCGGGTTTGGTAAGAAAAGTTACTACAATCCAAACAATCGTAGTAATTAATACTACAATTGGGAATTTTGACCAAGCTGGGAATAAGCCATCAACAATAGCTCCACCATCAATTTTATGATCGAATAAAATAGTTTTTAAAGAAGTAAAATTTAATAGAATTGAAATTAAACCAGACACAAACATGGCCGATATTTCACTCCAAGCATTAATTCGCCACCAAAACCATCTTAATATAAATATCAAACCGGTACCCGCTCCAAACATTAAAATAATATCGAAAAGTTGAAGTGCATTGGTTAATACTAAAGCGAACAATCCACTTAAAATCATTAATAAAACTGTGGAAATTCTTCCAACATTTACCAATTCTTTTTCAGAAGCATTTTTATTAATTTGTTGTTTGTAAAAGTCGTTTACAATATAAGAGGAACCCCAATTTAGATGTGTAGAAATAGTGGACATATAAGCGGCTCCAAGCGAAGCTAACACCAAACCAAGTAAACCTGCTGGCAATTTGGTAAGCATAGCAGAATAGGCTAAATCATGACCTAATTTACTTTCTTCAACATTAGGGAAAGCTTGATGAATACTCGTCAAATCTGGATATAAAACCAAGGAAGCCAAAGCTACTAAAATCCAAGGCCAAGGTCTTAGTGCAAAATGCATAATATTAAAAAAGAAAGTCGCTCCAATGGCGTGATTTTCGTTTTTTGCAGCTAACATACGTTGTGCAATATATCCCCCTCCGCCCGGTTCTGCACCTGGATACCAGGCACTCCACCATTGTACGGCCAACGGGATAATAAAAATACCAATCAAAGCTTCGGTATTAGAAAAATCAGGAAGAATGGATAATTTTCCAGATACAATTTCATTTTGAAAAAGTTTTTCTAATCCTCCAACCTCAGGAAGATTTACTAAATAATAAGCTGCTCCAATAGCTCCTGCCATGGCAACAAAAAACAAGACAAAATCGGTGTAAACAACACCTCTAAATCCGCCAAGAGCACTAAATATTACTGTAATAGTTCCTGCGATTGCAACTGTTTGGATAGGAGTAAGCCCTAACATAACCTGACCAATTTTTATCGCAGCCAAAGTCACAGCTGCCATTGCCATAATATTAAAAATAACACCTAAATATACAGCTCTAAATCCTCTTAAAAAATGAGCAGGTTTTCCGCCGTAACGCAAATCGTAAAATTCCATATCGGTATTTACATTCGATATTCGCCAAAGTTTTGCATATACAAAAACGGTTAATAAGCCTGTCAATAAAAATGCCCACCAAACCCAATTTCCAGAAACACCATTGTTTCTAACAATATCGGTAACTAGGTTGGGAGTATCGGTAGAAAAAGTAGTGGCAACCATTGAAAACCCAAGCAACCACCAGGGCATACTTCGGTTAGATAAAAAATATTCTGAAGTATTTTTACCTGCTTTTTTTGATACAACAATTCCAATGACTAAAACAAGTGTGAAGAAAGAAATTATAAGTATCCAGTCTATTGTGGCTAATTCCATATATAATGTTAATGATGAACTTTTAAAGCTTGTGCTTGTCCAACCCAATCATCACGCTCAATTCTGCCAGGAAAAAAATCTATAAGTTCTGTTATTTTTCTTATATCTTCTGAAGTAAGCCGACTTATTTGATTGTAATTAAAAATTCCTATTTCGTTAAGACGTTGTTCAATGTAGGGACCAATTCCGTTAAGTTTTGTAAGATCATCACTTTGGTCTTTAGTTGCTGTTCCAAAGTTTTCAAAATTTAGTTTGGGTTTAGCTTTTGTGTAAGTTAAGTAACTTGTTCGAGTATTTTCAGCAATTTTACTTTTGGGTTTGGTTTCAAAAGTATTTTTTTTAGACTCTTCTACAACTTGAATAATTTTTGGCTTTATTTCTGTGAAAATAGTTTCTAATTCATTCACCTTTTTATTTAGTATAATATGGTTATGATTTTGCTTAAGGTTGTTAATTTTCTTTTTAAGTTTTTTTATGGTTGCTTTATTTTTATTTCTTTCTAAATAAAGTGAGGAAAAATAACCTATCAGAAAAGTACTAAGCATTAAAATTGCAACACCTATAAGTTGTGGTTGAAAAGCAAAAATGGAATTTTGTAGTACCATACTATTTGAATATAACTTCTATTCTTCTGTTTTTAATTCTACCTTTTTTTGAAAAATTACTATCTATAGGTTCGGTTTCTCCTTTAGATGAAACTAAAATAGAAGACCGTTTAACATCTCCTTTAGATATTAAATACCATCTTACTTGTTTTGCGTATTTTAAACCTATCGAATAATTATCTTGACTATTTCCTATATTATCGGTATGTCCAACTATTTCTATTTTTTTATCAGGATATTTGCTAAAGTATTGAATTATTTCACTTAATAATATTTTTAAATCATTTTTTACAGAAATTCCTGATTCGGTAAATTTAGGATACACAATTCTTTTTTGTGGAATATTTTTCTTAAAATTTTCAGCTCTTTGTAAATCAAGATTTTTAAAGGTAAAATAAATTGCGTTACTAAAGATTCCTTCTTCTGAAAAATTTAAATCTTTAATAACAGATTTTAGTACTAACTTTTCTTCAGGAATTCCGGTATTTATGAGTTCTGTTTTAATTTCTGAAGCTCTTTGAATTCCTATATTTGGATTAGAAACATCTTCTAAAGGACTGTATAAACTGCAAATATGCACCTCTTGGTCGGGATGTTCTAACAGATAAGTATTAATTTTGTACTTATAATCCACCGAAGAGGGAGGAATAAATATATCTGTTGAGTTTTTTGTTATTTGTATTCCTTTTTCAAATAAAAAAACTACATCTCCGCTAGAATTAATAGCTTTTAGTCCCGAAAGGTTGTTTGTTAAATTTGTTTGTATAGAATCTTTTTCTGTTATTTTGGATAAGGAATCGGGGATAGTTGGTTTTTTTATTATCTTATTTTTTTTTACTGATTCAACAGGTATTTCTTTTAACTCCTTGCTAACAAGATTTGCAGTTTCATTTTTTGGTAAAAGCCAAGAATATATCCACAGCCCAAAAAAAGACCAAACTAAAAAAACGATAAAAGCTGTTAAAAAATTCTTCATTCTATTGAAAACAGTAACATAAAG
>JALWUJ010000143.1:0-1516 GCA_027080135.1 Flavobacteriaceae bacterium
GCATAAAATTGAGCTGTTAATCTGTTGAGAAAAATTGTTTCGTCTGAAGAGGCTTCATAGAAAACCACTTCATAAGGAATTCCGGATTCATTAATATGCAATTGAAGTTTATCTCCTTTAGAGTTGCTGTATTCTATTGAAGAAATGTTTCCCTTATTCAAAATAGAATAACCATATCCGAATGAAAAGAGTAATAGAAGTGTAAATATGAGACCGAATCGTTTCATCTTTTTTGCTTAAATTTACTGACTGGATTTCACATTTTCACATTAAAATTTCCTAACGAAACAATTTGGCAAATTATCGTTTAGTTTCTTCAGCAGTTGTTTGCATGATATTATATATGGCTTCTTTGAGTTCAATAAAATCACAATCTTTCAGTAGGTAGTCATTTGCTCCCATTTTAATGGCTTTTTCCTTTAATTGTTGGGATTCATGTAAAGTAAGAACGATTATTTTTAAAAAATCGAATGAGGAATCACTTCTAAGATGTTCCAGTACTTCAAAACCGTCCATAAAAGGCATGGTTAAATCAAGTAGTAATAAATCTACTTTTTTCAAGTTAGGATTTTGAATCAAAGATCTCCCATTGTTTTCTGTGAATTTTACTTCAACTTTAGGTAGTCCGTTTATAAGTATTTCCAAAACTCCACGAGTTGTGTCGTGGTCATCTACTATTGCAATTTTTATCATAGTTTTTTGAGTGAGTGAATATTTAAACGTTAAGTTTTAGACAAAAATCGAGATATCAAACAAAATACAAAACCAATAATTTCCTAAAGTGACAATGTTTTATCTGTAAATACTGCAAAAACTAACGTAATATTACGTTTTTTTACCTGTTACAAAGTCTTTTAGATAAAAAGGTTCAAAATAAGCAGAGTCTTCAAAATTCTGATGAATGAATCTATTTTCGGCAATTTCAACCATTCCTTTTGCTGAGGTAGAGATTCCTTTTATTATTTCAATAAATGGCGAATTGATTACATCAAAAAACTTATCAGCACCGTCGCCAAACCAAATTTGATTTTTTGTAAGTTGAGGTGTTTCGGTAATGATTTCGTTATCTATAGGCGATACAAGTTCCTTATGTACATTAAACAATGCTGTGTAAACTTCTTTCCTTCTGGCGTCAATCATTGGCTTGAGTTGCATGTCAGCATCTGTTATAGAATTGGATTGAATAAAATGATTAGCTAAAATATGTAAAGAATCTATGGCGATTAAAGGAATGGATAATGCATAACACAATCCTTTTGCGGTAGAAATACCAATTCGTAGACCGGTAAAACTTCCCGGACCTTTGCTTACGGCTACTGCTTTTAATTCTTTTGCCGAAATGGCGTTTCTTTTAAACAGGTCATCGATATATATCGCAAGCACTTCTGCATGGGTGTAATTTTCAGGGGTGCTTTCTATACAATCTACTAATTTTCCGTCTTTTGAAAGTGCTACCGAACAAGTTTTAGTTGAAGTTTCAATATGTAAAATAAATGATTTCATTTATTCCGAAATT
>JALWUJ010000143.1:1526-3106 GCA_027080135.1 Flavobacteriaceae bacterium
CCGAAATTGAGGTTACTATAATTTCAACTCTTCTATTTGCTTTTGCCTGAGCTTCGTTAGCAGCAGCAGGATATATCATTTTGGAATTTCCATAACCAATATACGTCAATCGATTGACATCTATTCCATTTGTAACCAGATAATCAAAAACAGCTTTTGCACGTTCTTCGGATAAGGTTTTAAACTTTTTGGTGTTTCTGCCTGATTGAGCATTAACATGACCTCCGATTTCAACAGAGATGTTAGGATTTTCTTTCAGGAAGGTTAATAAATTTGTTAAATCTCCTATAAAATTGATGTTTTCAAACTGTAGTTTAGATCCTTTTTTTAATTTTTCGAGTTGAAAAGAAAGTATTGTGTCACCCTTAATGCGATGAAAGTAACTAAATGTTTCTTGTTTAAAGCCTTTTTGAGTTACAATAAATAAATAGCTATTCATTTGATGAGCTGGAGAGACGATTACTTTCGAACTGTCTTTAACCAATAAATCTCCTCTTTTTATTCCTTTTACTAAAACATTAGGTTGAGTAACGGCATTTTGGTTTTCATCTAAAAATTGAGCGGAAATACTAAACGCTTTTGGTTTGGGAGGAATGGTATCTATTGGCTCTTCTTTAATTATTGGAGTGTTTTCATATTCCAGCGCAAGGTTGAAGCTTCCCTTAGCACCATAAGGATTATCGATTACTAAAAAATAGGAATCACCTTGTTTTACCTCTAATGGAGCAGAAAAAGAAGGAGTGTTTCCGGCAGCTGCGTATTTGTTTTCATACCCTTCTTTTAAACCTGTTATACTTCCTTCGCTGGGCTTTTTTCGACATAAATTAGAACGAACAGGTAAAACTTTTCCGGAAGAAATTGAATCGCAAAAATGATCTCCCGTTATTTTAAATAAGCAAAAGTCGTAATCGTCCATGTTGTTTTCGGGAGTGAGTTCAAAAACAAACCGTGTGTCACGAATAAAATTAATTTTAATCCATAAAGTGTTATGCTCGCGAGTAAAAAAGTAGGGGTTTTTAATATTATTTCCTTTAATCTCTAATCTCTTTCCATATCCTTTGGGAATTGATAACGAACCATATACAGAATCTTGAAAAATCAATGCGTTTTCGCAGTCATTTGCCTCCTGAGCGATAGAGAAAAGACTAATAAATAAGAATATGGTTGAGCAAATAAGTTTCATAGAAACTGCGAGTTTACGAAAAAACCTTTTTACGTAAAACAAAATTTTGTCCAAGATATACACGTTTTACTTGTTCATCGGCTGCTAAGTCTTCTGCAGTTCCGGACTTTAAGATAGCTCCTTCGAATAGTAAATAGGCACGATCTACGATGCTTAAAGTCTCTTGAACATTGTGGTCAGTAATTAAAATTCCAATATTTTTCTTTTGTAGTTTCAAAACAATTCGCTGAATATCTTCAACGGCTATAGGGTCAACACCGGCAAAAGGTTCGTCCAAAAGTACAAAATTGGGATTGATAGCAAGCCCCCTGGCAATTTCAGTACGTCTTTTTTCTCCTCCTGAAAGTTTGTTTCCTAAATTTTTTCGAACATGTTGCAATCCAAACTCATCTATAAG
>JALWUJ010000144.1:0-39586 GCA_027080135.1 Flavobacteriaceae bacterium
GCTCTAGCTTCATTTTTAATTTTTGCATCAGAGCCGTTATACATTTTTTCTGAAATTTCATTTAATTCTTCCATTGAAATTTTATTTAAATTCTTACATAATAATCGCCAATTTGGATCTTTAATATTGAAAAAACTTGTAGGGTTTATCCAAAGTGAATCTAATAAAAATTCAGTAGTATCCTCGTTTTTAGTTATTGATAAACTTCCTTGACTAAAGGAGTTATAGCTAGAAAACAGAAGAGTAATAATTAGTGTTTTTAAAATATATTTCATTCTATATTTTTTTTATATTAGAGTGTTATTATGCTAATTCCTTACATTAAAATTTGGAAGAAATATTTGTTGTAATTTGCTTTGAATTTATTGTTGATTCAAATGGTAAAAAATAAATGATATCAAAATAAGAGAAAATGAATAAACTTACTTGGAAAGAATTTGAAAAAGTAGAAATGCGAGTAGGAACTATTATTGATGCTCTATATTTCCCGGAAGCTAGAAACCCTTCCTATAAATTAACCATCGATTTTGGAGAAGAATTAGGCATCAAGAAAACATCAGCACAAATCACTGTTCTTTATAAAAAAGAAGATTTAATAGGAAAGCAAGTTATTGCCGTTGTTAATTTTCCGAAAAAACAAATTGCCAATTTCATGAGCGAATGCTTAGTTTTAGGGGCTGTTGATGGCAATGAAGTGAATTTACTTCAGCCAAACTTTAATACTAAAAACGGACTACGGATTTTATAATTTTTCTAGTTTTACCGTAAAGTGTCGCATAATAGGTGCTTCATCTACAATTTTATAACCACGTTTTGCTTCTTTTCTAGAATCGTAAATATTTTTTAAAACCGCAGCTATATATCGCATATGATTTAATGAATAGGTTCTTCTAGGAATTGCCAAACGTACCAATTCCAATTCAGGATAACGATTTTTATGAGTAAAAGGATCACGGTCGGCTAAAATGGTTCCTATTTCAACACCTCTAATTCCGCCAATAATATATAGTTCTATTGCCAATGCTTGTGCTCTATATTCGTCACGAGGAATGGTTGGTACAAATTTATTAGCATCCAAAAAGATGGCGTGACCACCAAAAGGTTGTTGAACAGGAATTCCGTAGTCAACTAACTGTTTCCCTAAAAAGGCAACTTGTTCAACTCTAGTTTCAAGATAATCAAACTCGGTTGCTTCGTCCAAACCAACGGCTAAAGCTGCCATATCTCTACCATTCAATCCGCCGTAAGTAATAAATCCTTCATACATAATATTAAAGACGGTAGCTTTTTTAAAAACTTCTTCATTGTTTAAAGCAATAAAGCCACCCATATTTACCAAGCCATCTTTTTTGGCACTCATGGTCATTCCGTCTGCATACGAAAACATTTTCTTAACGATTTCTTTGATGGAATAATCTTTATATTTTTCTTCTCTTATCTTTATAAAATAAGCGTTTTCAGCAAAACGAGCTGCATCAAAATAAAGAGGAATGTCGTACTTTTTACAAACTTCTGAAGCCTCTTTAATATTTTTAAGAGAAACAGGTTGACCTCCAGCAGAATTACAAGTAACCGTAATAATTACAAAAGGAATTTTTTCCTTCGGATGGGTTTTTAAAGTTTCTTCTAATTTCTGAATATTTACATTTCCCTTAAAAGGATGAAAAACCGAAGTGTCAAAAGCTTCATCAATTGTACAATCACAAGTGGTTGCTTTTCTGAATTCGATATGACCTTTGGTAGTATCAAAATGAGAATTTCCTGGAACGATATCGCCTTCATTTACTAAAACTGAAAACAGAACATTTTCGGCTGCACGACCTTGATGTGTTGGTAAAAAGTACTCAAAACCAGTAATTTGTTTTACCGTTTCTCGAAGCTTTAAAAAAGATTGTGAACCTGCGTAACTTTCGTCTCCTTTCATCATTTCTGCCCACTGGTTATCGCTCATAGCGCCTGTACCTGAATCTGTCAATAAATCAATAAACACCTTGTCTGAAGTAAGATTAAATAAGTTATAATCGGCTTCTTTAATCCATTGTTTACGTTGTTCGACTGTAGATGGTTTTATATATTCAACCATCTTAGTTTTGTAAGGTTCTGCGTAGGGTAATTTCATCTTTTTTAAATTTAAAGCAAAGATAAGATTACCTTAATTTATTAGTATGATAATTGTCAGTTGGGAAGATTTTTAAATAAACTTTTTTAACAATCTTTTTTTATAATTAAAACTAATTGAATTAAAGCTTGTTAGGTTTAAAAAGGGAAACAAAATATAAATTTAAATAGATTAGAATTCCTCTAATAAAGTTTTTGAAAATCAATAAATAAGCAGTAGTTTTGCACTCCCTTTTACGAGTATAGATATGAAAAGGGATTATAAAAAATAAACAAAACTTTCTCTTTGAGTTGTTTTCGTTAAATATCTAAGCAACAAAAAGATACAAATTATTATAGTCAGATGACTAAAACAGAAGAAAAAATTGAATTTTACATCGCTGAGATGGAAAAATTAGGAGTAAATTTTAATAAAGATTTATTCACAAATGTAGCAAAAGGATTAGGACCAGCACTTTTTAATAAAGATGCAGAAATTGTTTCTTGTACCGATGCTGCAGAAGTTTTAACAGTTAAGAAAAATTTCTTAATCAAAAAACACGGTTTAGAAGATTCAGAAAAATTAGATGCTGCTATTACTGCGGTATGTGAAAAAATGGGAACTTCTAATCGAAATAAATACCGTGCTATTTTTTACTATTTATTAGTTGAAGATTTAGGTTTAGCAGGTAATTATGAAAACAAAAGTGAAGAAAAGTCTGTAGAAAAAACAGAAGAAAAAACAGTAAAAGAAGAACCAAAAAAAGAACTTTCTCTAAAAGAAACAAATCCAGAAAAATTTCTTACAGATTTTAACTGGCACAATTATCAAGAAGGTATTGACCCAATTGATGATGGTAAATTAGAGGAATTCGAAAAATTAGTTGCAGACAATTTTGTAGATACTTTAGATAATGAAGTAGTTGAAGGAGAAGTTGTTTATATAACAGACCGCGATGCCATTATCGATATTAATGCAAAATCTGAAGGAGTTATTTCATTAAATGAATTCCGTTACAATCCAGATTTAAAAGTAGGTGATAAAGTTGAGGTTTTAATTGATGTTCGTGAAGATGCAACTGGACAGTTAATCCTATCTCACCGTAAAGCAAGAACCATTAAAGCTTGGGAGCGTGTTAATAAAGCACACGACGAAGGAACAATTGTTAATGGTTTTGTTAAATGTCGTACTAAAGGAGGTATGATTGTAGATGTTTTCGGAATAGAAGCATTCTTGCCAGGTTCTCAGATAGATGTAAAGCCTATTCGCGATTACGATGTGTATGTTGACAAAACAATGGAATTCAAAGTGGTAAAAATTAACCACGAATTTAAAAACGTAGTTGTTTCGCATAAAGCACTTATCGAAGCAGATATCGAAGAACAAAAGAAAGAAATTATTGGTCAATTAGAAAAAGGACAAGTATTAGAAGGTGTGGTTAAAAACATTACTTCTTACGGTGTCTTTGTTGATTTAGGAGGTGTAGATGGATTAATTCATATCACAGACCTTTCTTGGTCTCGTATTAACCACCCTAATGAAATTGTAGAATTAGACCAAAAATTAAATGTTGTAATTCTTGATTTTGACGAAAATAAATCACGTATTCAATTAGGTCTTAAACAATTAAGTAAACATCCTTGGGATAACTTAGGAGAAGATGTAAAAGTTGGCGATAAAGTAAAAGGTAAAGTAGTTGTTATTGCAGATTACGGTGCATTTATTGAAGTTGCAGACGGTGTTGAAGGATTAATTCACGTTAGCGAAATGTCTTGGTCAACTCACTTACGTAGTGCTCAAGATTTTGTAAGCGTTGGTCAAGAAGTTGAAGCAGTTATTCTTACTTTAGATCGCGAAACAAGAAAAATGTCTTTAGGTATCAAACAAATTACTCCAGATCCTTGGACAGATATCACCAAAAAATATCCTGTCGGTTCTACCCATAAAGGTATTGTGCGTAATTTCACAAACTTTGGAGTTTTTGTAGAAATGGAAGAAGGTATTGATGGATTAATTTACATTAGTGATCTTTCTTGGACTAAGAAAATCAAACATCCTAGTGAGTTCTGTAATATCGGAGACGAATTAGATGTAGTAGTGCTAGAATTAGATGTAGAAGGACGTAAATTAAGCTTGGGTCATAAACAAACTACCGAAAATCCTTGGGATAAATATCAAGACGAATTTGCAGTAGGAACCAAGCATACAGTTACTATTTCTGATATAGTTGACAAAGGTGCAACCATCGTATTTAACGACGATATTACTGCTTTTGTTCCAACTCGCCACTTAGAAAAAGAAGATGGAACCAAGTTAGGAAAAGGTGAAGAAGCAGAATTTGAAATTATTGAATTTAATAAAGAATTCAAAAAAGTTGTAGCTTCACATATGACAATTCATAAAGAAGAAGAAGCTAAAATTGTAAAACAAGCTGTTAAAAAGCAAGCAGCACAAGCTGCAGAAGCTAAACCAACACTTGGTGATGCAAACGATGCTCTTCAAGCTCTTAAAGATAAAATGGACGGAAAATAGTAAGTTCATTTATAACTATGCAAAGGCCTCTCTTTTTAAAGTGAGGCTTTTTTTATGCTTGTAAATAAACAAAACCTAAAAAAAATAGTATTTTTGTTCCCTGAACAATAGTTTAGAACTTTCTAATATGAGCCAAAAAGTGTTACTCAACAAAACCGAAGTACAAATAGCACTTCATCGTTTGGCTTGTCAATTAATCGAAAATCACGATACCTTTTTTAATACTGTTTTAATAGGGATACAACCTAGAGGGATTTTTTTGGCGGAACGAATTAAATCTTTGCTTGAGAAAGACTATCAAGTAAAAAACATTCAATTGGGGTATCTAGATATTACTTTTTATCGCGACGATTTTAGAAGAACAGAAAAAGCTATAGAAGCCAATAAAACCAACATCAATTTCCTCGTAGAAGGAAAAAAAGTGGTGTTTATAGATGATGTATTATATACAGGAAGAAGCATTCGTGCAGCATTAACAGCAATTCAGTCTTTTGGAAGACCTTTAGAAATAGAGTTGCTCACCTTTATTGACAGACGTTTTAGTAGGCATTTACCCATTCAGCCTGACTATAGAGGAAGACAAGTAGATGCTATAAATAACGAAAAAGTTAAAGTTTGTTGGAAGGAAAATGATGGTGAAGATGCAGTATATTTAATAAATAATTAATTAATATGAAGGAATTAAGTGTAAAACACTTATTAGGTATTAAATACATCACCGAAGATGATATTCAATTAATCTTCGAAACAGCAGATCATTTTAAAGAAGTAATTAATCGCTCTATTAAAAAAGTACCTTCCCTTAGAGACATTACCATTGCCAATCTGTTTTTCGAAAACAGTACACGAACAAGACTCTCTTTTGAATTAGCTGAAAAAAGACTATCGGCAGATGTGATAAATTTTTCAGCTGCTTCCTCTTCTGTAAAAAAAGGAGAAACTTTAGTCGATACTGTAAACAATATTTTATCTATGAAAGTAGATATGATAGTAATGCGACATCCCAATCCTGGAGCGGGAATATTTCTGTCCAAACACATTAATGCAAGCATTATTAACGCAGGTGACGGTGCACACGAACACCCTACACAAGCCTTGTTAGATGCTTATTCTATTCGAGAAAAATTTGGCGATGTTTCAGGAAAAAATGTGGTAATTGTAGGAGATATTCTTCATTCAAGAGTAGCTTTG
Source organism: Flavobacteriaceae bacterium (assembly GCA_027080135.1). GTDB lineage: Bacteria > Bacteroidota > Bacteroidia > Flavobacteriales > Flavobacteriaceae > Marifrigoribacter. The sequence goes on from JALWUJ010000144.1 coordinate 5,822, forward strand.
TCTAATATTTTTGCCCTTCAGAAATTAGGTGCAAATTTAAAAGTTTGTGGACCAAAAACGTTACTTCCTAAATATATTGAATCTTTAGGTGTAGGGGTTGAAACCAACCTTAAAAAAGCATTACATTGGTGTGATGTGGCCAATATGTTGCGTGTTCAGAACGAACGAATGGATATTAGTTACTTCCCAACCACTAGAGAATACACACAACAGTTTGGTTTAAATAAAAAACTTTTAAACTCATTGGATAAAGAAATTGTTGTAATGCATCCGGGACCTATTAACAGAGGCGTAGAAATTACAAGCGATGTGGCTGATTGCAAACAAGCAATTATATTAAACCAAGTAGAAAATGGAGTTGCAATACGAATGGCAGTATTGTATTTATTAGCTTCAAAAATTGAGCGAAATGAAAATTAAAAACCACGAAACGTTTAGTTTATTTATACCTGAAAATGAATCATTAGAAGAAATAATTTCCTTTCTTTCAAAAAACATTTCAGATAAAAATATTGCTTTAGATTTATTAAAAAACAAAAGGTTTTTATTAGAAGATTTATTGCTGTTTTTAGAAATTTCAAACAAGCACCGTTCTGAAAATCATTCATTTGTACTAATAAATAATAACATTAACCCCAACGATATTCCCGATGAAATTGTTGTGGTTCCTACAATGCAAGAGGCTGAAGATATTATTGAAATGGAAGAAATAGAGAGAGAACTTGGCTTTTAAAATCTACTTATGGAGTTAACTATTTTAGGTTGTCACTCTGCAACTCCAAAAACAAATACCCACCCAACAGCTCAGGTATTAAACATTAAAAATCACCTTTTTTTAATAGATTGTGGAGAAGGTACGCAGGTTCAATTAAGACGCTGTCGTATAAAATTTTCTAGAATTAAACACATATTCATTTCTCATTTGCACGGTGATCATTATTTTGGACTTATTGGATTAATTTCAACATTTATGTTACTTGGCAGAGATACCGATTTACATATTTACGGTCCAAAAGGGATTAAGGAAGTTATAATGCTTCAATTAAAATTAGGGAAAGCATGGTTTAATTACCCTATTATATTTCATGAATTAGAATCAAAAAGTTCGGAACTTATTTTTGAAGACGATAAAGTTTCTGTTCATACGGTTCCTTTAAAACATAGGGTTTACACAAATGGATTTGTTTTTAAAGAAAAACTTGGTGAAAGAAAAATTAATATCGAAGCAGTTAAAAATGCAAATATAGATTTGAGTTATTTTCAAAAAATTAAACAAGGTGCAGATATTAAAAATGAAATGGGAAAAATGATAAAAAATAAGAGCATTACATTTGATCCTGAGCCTCCTAAATCCTATGCCTTTTGTAGTGATACACAATATTTTCCAGAGTGCATTCCTACAATTAAAAACGTCACTGTACTTTATCATGAATCTACTTTTTTAGAAGAACACAAGGCATTATGTGCAAACACAAGACATAGCACAGCAAAAGATGCCGCAAAAATAGCAAAAGAAGCATCGGTTAAACAATTAATTTTGGGGCATTATTCTACTAGATATTCCAATATTGAAGCATTTAAAGAAGAAGCAAAAGAAGTTTTTGACCAAGTAGAATTAGCTAAAGACGGAAAAGTGTTTCAGATTTAATTTTTATAAATTTCAATTTTTGTTATCTCTCAAATTTGTAAATTGCAGTACAAAATTTAGCTATGTCTCAAAACCTTTATAACTATCGTAAAACCTATAAAAAAGGAATTTTAACCAAAAAAGCGGTAGATGCAAATCCGTTACAGCAATTTAGAACTTGGTTTTATGAAGCAAAAGATGCCGATGATGTAAATGAAGTAAACGCAATGACGTTAACAACTATTGGATTAGATGGTTTTCCTAAAGGGAGAGTAGTGTTATTAAAACAATATGATGAGTATGGATTTTATTTTTTTACTAACTATAAAAGCGAAAAAGGAAAAGCGATAGAAGCAAATCCCAACGTATCCTTATCCTTTTTTTGGCCTGCTTTAGAAAGGCAAGTAATAATTAAAGGAATTGCTTCAAAAACATCAGATGATTTTTCTGAAAATTATTTTAATTCAAGACCCAAAGGTAGCCAGTTAGGTGCGTTGGTTTCTCGTCAAAGTTGTGTAGTAAAAAACAGAGAAGAGTTGGATAATAGACTCCTTGAATTAGAAAAAAAATATAAAAATAAAGAAGTAAAAAAACCACCATTTTGGGGAGGCTATATAGTTAGTCCTATTTCTATAGAATTTTGGCAGGGAAGACCCAATAGATTGCACGATAGAATTCGTTATACCTTAGAAGGTTTAGACTGGAAAATCGAACGCTTGGAGCCTTAATAAATACTTTAATAAAAACCTGTATACTTCATAAAACCAGAACTATAAATGAAAACATTGTATATCCTCCGACACGCAAAATCTTCCTGGGGAGAGAATATAGAAGATCATAAACGAAGATTAAAATCTCGTGGTGAAAACGATGCTGTTTTGGTTTCAAATTATGTAAAAAATAAAGTTAAAGCCCCACAAAAAATACTTTCAAGTGATGCAACAAGAGCACAAAAAACTGCACGATATTTTAAAGAAGCTTTTCAAGTTTCAGATACAGATTTTGTATTAAAATCTGAATTGTATGATTTTGAAGGTGAACAGGTTTTAAAGGTTATTAAAGGATTAGATAATATTTTGGATTGTGTGATGATTGTTGGTCATAATTTTGCACTTACTTCCATAGTAAATACAATAGGAAGTCAAGAAATAAACAATCTTCCAACTTGTGGTTTTGTTGAAATTCAGTTTAATATAGATTCTTGGAAACATATTTATTACGGAAATACTACAACCGTTGTTTATCCAAGAGATTTAAAACCTAAAGAATTTTAAATGTATGCTAAAAATTGAAAAATATGGAGCAATAGATATTGGCTCTAATGCCATTAGATTGCTTATAAGTACAGTAATTAAAGAAGAAGGTAAAGATCCTTTGTTTAAAAAAACTTCTTTGATTCGTGTTCCAATTAGATTAGGTGCAGATGTATTTTTAAATGAAAAAATTTCAAAAATAAACTATTTAAGAATGAAGGATTCAATGAAAGCATTTCAGCTTTTAATGAAAACCCATAATGTAGTTAAATATAGAGCTTGTGCAACTTCGGCAATGAGGGAAGCTAAAAACGGTCTGAAAATTTCAAAAAAAATATGGAAAAAAACTGGGATAAATATTGAAATTATAAATGGAAACGATGAAGCCAAAATTATTGCTTCTACCAATATTAAAACTTATTTAACACACGATAAAGTTTTTTTGTATGTAGATGTAGGAGGAGGAAGTACAGAACTTACTATTTATGCCAACGGAAAAACAGTTATTTCAAAATCCTTTAAAATAGGAACGGTAAGGTTAATAAATAATATGGTAAAAGAATCTATGTGGGAAGAAGTAAGAAATTGGATAAAAGAAAATACAAAACACTACAACCACATTACACTTTTAGGAACAGGAGGTAATATTAACAGTACTTACAAATTTAGCGGAACAAAAATAGGAAAACCTTTGAGCTATGAATATTTAGAAGAGTATTATACAATGGTAAAATCGGTGAGCTATGAAGAAAGAATTTCTAAATTAAATATGAATCCTGATAGAGCAGATGTTATTGTTCCAGCTTTAAAAATTTATATTTCAGCTATGAAATGGAGTGGAGCAAAATGTGTATATGTTCCTAAAATAGGACTTTCAGATGGAATTATAAGGAGTTTGTATAATGAGAAAGTGTAGTGTCATTTGCAGTGTTTTGAGATTCCATTCTTGTTATCCGTGAACAGTTTCTTTGGTTCCTAAACTTTTCATTATTTCAGCTTCAAAAACAAGTAGTTCTTGCCATTTTTTGTCAACCTCCTCACGGTTGCCATATTTTCTAGCAAAGTTTAAAAATAACATATAATGTCCTGCTTCGCTAGCCATAAGGCTTCTGAAAAATTCTGAGAGTTCTTTATCTTTAAGATTATCAGCCAAGACTTTAAAACGTTCGCAACTACGAGCTTCAATTAAAGCAGCATATAATAATCTGTGTATTAATTGTGTAGTTCGGCTTCCTCCTTTAGGAAAAAAAGTGAGTAATTTTACAACATATTCATCTTTTCTATCTCTACCTAATACCCAACCTCTTTTTGTAATAATGTCATGAACCAATTCAAAATGGCACATTTCTTCTTTGGCAAGTTTTGGCATTTCTTTTACCAATTCGGTATATTCAGGAAATGAAACCATTAAAGATATTGCTGTAGAAGAGGCTTTAATTTCACAAAAAGCGTGATCGGTTAAAATTTCTTCAATATTTTTTTCTACGATATTTACCCAACGTGGATCGGTTGGTAATTTAAGTCCTAACATAGTTTTTTATTTTAAAGTTCTAAACCAAATTCCTTTCGTAAGGTTTCAATAAGCGGATTTTTTTCTTTTAATTTTTCAAATTTTTCCAAAGGTGTGTAAGCAAATTTTTTCTTAATTTTTTCATTAACAGTTATTTCAATGTCAATATCATAATTTTGAAGTTTTTCCTTAATGTATAATAAAATATCGTGTTGGGCTCTTTCTACTTCAGTTTTTATGGTATGGTTTGGGAACTCTAAATGTATGGTAGTTCCTTTTAAAACTGGTGTTCCCATGGTTAAATGAGAATGTAAATTATACTTCCCTTCTTTTGAAATTTTTTCTGAATATTTCTTCCAAACATCCAACATTTCCTTTTGTGTAAAGGTTTTTTTAGGTAGTTCTTTTTCTTCAGTTTGATTGCTATTAAATTCCTTTTCAATTTTCTTTTTGTGTTCAATACTTTTTATTGCATATGCCGAGACTCGATTTCCTAGATTCTCTGAAGTTTTTTTTAGTTCCGTTATAGTTTTTTTTTCAATCTTTTTAGGAGTTTTTATTTCTTCCTTTTCTTCTCTATTTGAAATGGATTCTACAGAAGAAGTATTTTGATAGGAGGGTTCTTTTTCAGATACTAATTTTACTTCCTTAGTAGAAACGTTATTACTTTCCGATTTATAATAAGAAGGAGGAATAACAAAAGGGGTTTCCTTAATGTTTAAACTAAGCTTTTTTTTTTCTTCTGAATTTGAAGATTCAAAAGTTAAAGAAGCCAATTGCATTAAACAAAGTTCGATGAGTAAACGTTGGTTTCGACTAGTCTTATATTTTAAATCGCTTGAATTTGCTATGTCTATTCCTTTAATTAAAAACGATTGGTCTGTATTTTTAGACTGTTCTAAATACATTTTTTTTACTTGTTCTCCAACCTCTAAAAGTGATATGGTTTCGGGATTTTTACAAACCATTAAATCTCTAAAGTGGGAGGCAAGTCCCATAATAAAATGGTGTCCGTCAAATCCTTTTGCTATTATATCATTAAATAAAAGCAACACATTTGGGATGTCGTTAGCTAATAATAATTCGGTTACTTTAAAAAAGTAGGTATAATCTAAAACGTTTAAGTTTTCGGTAACGGCTTTTCGGGTGAGCTTATTTCCTGAAAAACTTACCACTCTGTCAAATATAGAGAGTGCATCACGTAAGGCACCATCTGCTTTTTGAGCAATAATGTGTAAGGCATCGTCTTCAGCTTCAATTCCTTCAGATTTGGCTATTTCGGTTAAGTGGTTTTTGATGTCTTTTACGGTAATTCTTCTAAAATCGAAAATCTGGCAACGTGATAATATAGTAGGTATTATTTTATGCTTTTCGGTAGTTGCAAGAATAAAAATTGCGTGTTTAGGAGGTTCCTCTAATGTTTTTAAAAAAGCATTAAAAGCTGCAGATGAAAGCATGTGTACTTCATCTATAATATATACTTTGTAATTTCCAACCTGTGGTGGAATACGAACTTGATCAATTAAATTTCGGATATCATCTACCGAGTTATTAGAAGCTGCATCTAATTCAAATATGTTAAAGGCAAAATCCTCATCGGTTTGTTCGGTTCCGTCTTGATTTATTTTTTTGGCAAGAATCCTAGCACAAGTAGTTTTGCCTACACCACGAGGCCCTGTAAAAAGTAGTGCTTGTGCAAGATGATTATTTTCGATGGCACTTTCTAAAGTATTGGTAATAGCCTGTTGCCCCACCACATCTTTAAATTGTGAGGGTCTGTATTTTCGGGCTGATACTATAAAAGGTTCCATATATTTGAATGCAAACAAATATAGAAATTGTCTTGTTTTAAGAAGATAAATTTAATTCAAAATTTATGTTTTTTATTAACAATAAATAGTTCTTTTTATATGCAAGTTTTCAATTACTTTTGCAATAGCAGACCGTCTCATCGTCCCATTTTATTTTGGGGAGGAAAGTCCGGACACCATAGGGAAGCATAACGGCTAACGGCCGTCATCCGTTTTTGGCGGATAGGACAAGTGCAGCAGAAAGAATGTACAGGTAATGCTGTAGTGAAATCAGGTAAACTCTATGCGGTGCAATGCCATGTAAACTTGCGTTTGAGGGTTCCCGCCCAATGCAAGAGGGTAGGCAGATAAAAAATATTGGTAACAGTATTTTTAGATAAATGATGAGATTCACTTAGGTGAAACAGAATCCGGCTTATAGGTCTGCTTTTTTTAATTCTTTCGAATGAATCTTTAAAATTATTTTATTAAAGAGATGCTATTCAAAAAAACTAAAAACAGAACCTCCATAGCGTCTTGAATCTACAAAATTATTTACTTCTGAAAGATCGGTATGTTTGGAGTGTTCTATTATTAAAAACCCCTCTTTTTTTAATAAATTTCTATCAAACGTTTTATTTACGAGGGATTCAAATTCTTCTTGTTTCAAGTTATAAGGAGGGTCTGCAAAAATGATATCGAAAGTATATGGAGTCTTTGATAGATATTTAAAAACATCGGACTTTATGGTTTTGATTGAAAAATCCAATTTTTCAGAAATTTGATTAATATATTTTACACAGCCATAATGAGCATCTACAGAGGAGATATTTTTGGTACCTCTGGAGGCAAACTCAAAACTGATATTTCCAGTTCCAGAAAATAAATCTAACAATGAGATATTGCTAAAATTAATTTTATTATTTAATATATTAAAAAGAGCTTCTTTTGCAAAATCTGTAGTAGGTCTTACGGGTAAATTTTTGGGTGCTATTAGTCTTTTACCTTTGTATGTTCCAGAAATAATTCTCACTGTAGGCTGAGTTTTAAAAGTAAATTTTTGTGGGAAGAATTGTTGATACCTAATTTTATTTCTTTTTTATAATTATTAAATGAAATATTTCGGATGTAATTATACAATATTTTGTAGGTGCTATCTTTTTCTTCAATATATCCTGAAATTATAGTGTCTATAGTTTCGGGGTTAAGTTTAAGTTGTTCTAATACAAATAAAATATAGTAAATAAAATCTTCGGGAGTTTTATAATCATACGAGTTACTAATTAATAGTGTTCCGTTTTTAATAATTGTTAAGTAATAAGAATCGTTTAGTACATGAAGGTATAATTTTGGAAGCGAGTAATGTTTTTCATTGTTATAAATATGCTTTAGTAGAATGGTAGTTGCATGAAAATAATTAAAATCGCCAAAACGATCAAAAATAAAGTTGTTAATATTAATATAAGGAATATAAACAGTGGTAATATCTAATTCTTCTAAAGTATCGTAAGCAATAAAATCGTTGACTAATATTTTAGAATTAAATTTTAAATAATCACTCGCTTTTGTTGGGTCAAAAAGCGAAGTAGGAACTTGATTAAATAAGTTGGTAACATAAATAACATTAATTTCTTTAAAATAGGATTGAAGCTCAGTAATTTCAGAGAAACAGTTTTGCAAGTTACCTAAAAGCTCTTCGGGAGTGGAAGCAATGCCTTCAAGTTTTTCTTTAAAAAAAATGACTTCATTGGAAACAGAATTGGTTATTAAAAAAGAAAGTCCGGACAAAGAAATTTGAACGGACAGACTTTTATTATTGTTAAGTATATTACTATTGCTTTGGAGTGTCATAAATCTTAGGCCAATTTCCACTAGTATCAATATCATCCATAGATCCAACTTTTACTGTAGGTCCATTAATTCCATCTACAGAAACCAGTTGTTCTTCTTGAGCAACTAAATCAGGATCTTGATCGCTTAATATTACTTTTTTAGCTACACTAGCTTCAAATACAGAGTAGGTAGATTCATTCTTTATAAATTTACCTGCTTTAAGAGTAAATTTCTTATCTTTTGCAATTTCTAAAGGAATATTCATCATGGTTTTGTAACGATCTGTAGTTCCGAAAAGGGAGTCCTTTACAGATTCAAAACGTAATGTATCAATAATGATATCTTCTTTATAATAACCTCCCTTTTCAGGGTCTAAACCAAAAGCTTTGTTTTTTTCAACATCTGCATAACTAGTATCTCTTCTTTCAATAATAGCGTATTGTGCCGTATCGATGAATCTTACTAAGCTATCAAAACTTCCTGTAAATTTACCTTCAATTTCTTGGTATGCAAGTTCAGAAGCTCTTATATCTTTTAGGTTTTCAATAACTTTAGCATAACGTGCTTCTTTTACTTTGTTAAATTCTACGGGTCCTATTATCGATTTGTAAAGGTTGTAGCCTAAAAATAGGATAATAATCCAAAGAATAACAGAGATTACAGGATTCAATTTTAAAGGAATATATTTATCAATTAAAACTGCTAATCCAATACAAACTAAAGTGCCAAGAATAATATTTAAAATCATAATTTAAAAAATGAGGATTGTTTTTACTAATTATATGCTTTAAACGCAAATCTACAATTTTTTTTCAATCGTAAAAGTAATTTCTGAAAAAAACATAACTATATTTAAACCCTCGTACTAATAAGAGCTAATGAATACATCAAAATTCTACTTAGAATTAATAAAAGATTTCCCTCACAGTCCTACAAATAAGCAGGATAGAACAATAAATTTGTTAGCAGATTTTATTTTAAGCAAAAACAATAAAAAATTATTTTTATTAAAAGGTTATGCTGGAACTGGAAAAACAACCATTGTTGGAACTTTGGTAAAAAATATAAAAAAGGCTAAGCAATCTGTTGTTTTATTGGCACCTACAGGACGGGCAGCAAAAGTTATTAGTAATTACTCGCATAAAGAAGCATTTACTATTCATAAAAAAATATACTATCCAAAATCTAAAAAAGGGGAAGGAGTATCTTTCTCTCTTCAAAAAAACAAACATCGACACACCATTTTTATAGTAGATGAAGCTTCGATGATTCCAGATAATAATACAGAATCAAAAATTTTTGAAAATGGTTCCTTACTAGACGATTTAATACAGTATGTTTATAACGGAAACCAATGCAAATTACTTTTAATAGGTGATACCGCTCAATTACCACCTGTAAAATTAGATGTAAGCCCTGCCTTAGACAAATTTACTTTAGAGAATTATTACGGCAAAAATGTTATTTCGATAGAACTAAATGAAGTAGTAAGACAACAAGAAAATAGTGGAATCTTATTCAATGCTACCAAAATTAGAAATAATTTAGATGAAGGATTTTATGAAAGTTTTAAACTTCAATCAGAAAATTTTCCCGATGTAATTCGTCCATTAGACGGTCAAGAATTAATGGATGCCTTAGACGATTGTTACTCAAATCAAGGAAACGAAGAATCTGTTTTTATTGTTAGATCCAACAAAAGAGCATATTTATACAACCAGAATATCCGAACTCGAATTCTTTATCAAGAAAGTGAATTGGCAACAGGAGATTATTTAATGGTAGTAAAAAACAATTATTTTTGGTTAGAAACTAATAGTGAAGCTAGTTTTATAGCCAATGGAGATATTATTGAAGTATTAGAAATATTTAGTATAAAAGAATTATACGGTTTTAAATTTGCAACTGTAATAATTAGAATGATAGATTATCCTAATATGAAACCTTTTGAAACAGTTTTATTATTAGACACTCTTTCTTCTGAAACCCCATCTCTTTCTTATGAAGAATCCAACAAGTTATATCAAGAAGTAATGAAGGATTACGAGCACGAAACTTCCAAGTACAAAAAGTTTATGGCGGTAAAAAAGAATATTTATTTTAATGCTTTACAAGTAAAGTTTTCCTATGCAATTACCTGTCATAAATCACAAGGAGGGCAGTGGGATACCGTTTTTGTAGAACAACCTTATTTGCCCAACGGTATAGATAAAGAATATTTACGTTGGTTATACACTGCCATAACAAGAGCCAAAAAAAAGTTATATTTAATTGGTTTTAAAAACGATTTTTTTGAAGAAGCTTATTAATTGTATAATCTTCCTTATTTTTGAAAACCGTTTATAAGAAATAGGTTTCTATTTCTACAAAAAAAAAGTATGAAAATTATAGCCATGATTCCGGCACGTTATGCTGCTACAAGATTTCCAGGAAAACTAATGCAAGACTTAGGGGGTAAATCGGTAATAGTTAGAACCTACCAAGCCACTAAAGCAACCCAATTGTTTGATGAAGTTTATGTAGTTACCGATAGCGATATAATTTTTAACGAAATACAAACCAATGGAGGAATTGCCATAAAAAGTATTAAACAACACGAATGCGGAAGCGACCGAATTGCAGAAGCCATTGAAAATATGGATGTGGATATTGTAGTTAACGTTCAGGGAGACGAACCCTTTACTACAAAAGAAGATTTAGAAAAAGTATTAAATTTATTTGAAGATGAAGATGCAGACCAAATAGATTTAGCTTCCTTAATGACAAAAATGACCGATTGGAACGAAGTAAATGACCCTAATTTTGTAAAAGTGATTGTTAATAAAGACAACTATGCGTTGTATTTTTCTCGATCACCCATCCCATACCCTCGTGACCGAAGTATTCCAATGGAATACTACGAACACAAAGGAATTTATGCATTTAGAAAACAAGCTTTAATGGATTTTTATCGTTGGCCAATGCGAAACTTAGAAGCTTCAGAAAAAATAGAATGTTTGCGTTATTTAGAATATGGTAAAAATATAAAACTGGCCATTTCTAATACCAACAATGCAATTGAAATAGATACCCCTGAGGATTTGTTGAAAGCCAATAAGGTGATGAAAGGTAGTAAGGAGTGAAGAGTTATGAGTGCGGAGTTATAAGTGAGTGGTGAGTGAAAAATTAAATTTTGTGATCTTTGTGTAAAACCTCAGAGAACTTTGTGGTTAATAGAATAAAAATATAAATAAATAATATTAAAATTTCATTTCGACTCCGCTCAATGAACGAGATTGGTTTTAATTTTAAAATGTAGAATATAAATAAACAATAACAATGTCTGTAAACAACGAATATAGAAATTTTCCGATGGTACCAAGGGTGGTTTTTGGAAAAGGAAGTTTTAACCAATTGTCCAGTATTTTAGACAAAAAAAGAGAAGAAGGTGCACCATTTATTTATTTGGTTGATGATGTTTTTGATAAAACAGGCTCTTTAGTAGAACGAATTTCACTTAAATATAACGATAAATTAATATTTGCTTCTGCTGCAGAAGAACCCAAAACTTCACAAGTAGATGCAATTGTAGCGGATATTAAAAATGAGTTCGATAAATTACCTTCAGGAATTATAGGAATTGGTGGAGGTTCTGTAATGGATTTGGCAAAAGCTGTTTCGTTAATGCTTACTAATGAAGGAAGTGCAGCTGATTATCAAGGTTGGGATTTAATAAAAAACAAATCTATTTACCATGTGGGTATTCCTACAATTTCTGGAACAGGAGCCGAAGTTTCAAGAACTTGTGTGCTTTCTGGTCCTGTACGTAAACTAGGAATTAATAGCGATTATACCACTTTTGATCAAGTAGTTTTAGACCCCTTATTATTAGAAGGTGTTCCTAAAAATCAATGGTTTTATACAGGAATGGATTGTTTTATTCATTGTGTAGAGTCCTTAGAAGGAACATTTTTAAACGATTTTAGCCAGAGTTACGGCGAAAAAGCATACGACCTTTGTTTGGAAGTTTATCTGGAAGATAATAATTTAACAGAAGCTCAAAAGCAAGGAAAATTAATGATGGCTTCTTGGCACGGAGGTATGAGTATTGCTTATTCACAAGTGGGTGTTGCACACGCGATGAGTTACGGTTTAGGTTTTGTATTAGGAACCAAACACGGAATAGGAAACTGCATCGTATTTAATTACTTAGAAGATTATTATCCAGAAGGAGTTGCTATTTTTAAACAAATGGTAGAAAAACATCAGGTTGAAATTCCCACTGGTATTTGTGCAAACCTTAGCGATGAACAAATGGAAACCATGATTAATGTTGCTTTAAGCCTAGAGCCACTTTGGGAAAATGCTTTGGGAAAAGATTGGAAATCTAAAATGACTCGCGAAAAATTACGTGAAATGTATTTAAAAATGTAATAGTATCCATGAGAAAATTCGTAATATTTAATAATTGCCTAAAGTTGATTGCTTTATAACTTTAGGCTTTTTTTAATACCTTAAATTTTAACTTTAAATGAATATTTATAAGTACATTTTTACCCAACTTATGGGGTGGAAAATTGTTGGTGATTTTAATGAAAATAAAATTAAAAAAGTAGTAATAATTGTAGTGCCACACACTAGTTGGCACGATTTTTATATTGCTTTATTAACTCGAAAATCATTAGGTGTAATGGTTAATTTTGTTGGTAAAAAAGAACTTTTTGTATGGCCTTTTGGCTATTATTTTAAATGGGTGGGAGGAGCTCCATTAGATAGAACTTCGGGTCAAAATAAAGTAGAAGCCATTGCTCAAATATTCAATTCAAAAGATGAATTTAGACTAGCCATGTCCCCCGAAGGTACTCGTAAAAAAGTAAAAGAATGGAAAACGGGTTATTATTATATTGCTCATTTAGCCAAAGTACCTATTATGCCAATATCATTTAATTACAAGACAAAAACGGTTACTATTGGTAAAGTATTTTATACAACTGGCGATATTAAGAAAGATACTGCTTTTTTAAAAGATTTTTATAAAGGAGTTGAAGGAAAAGTAGCTAAATATTCCTGATTAAAAAGTGTCCATAAGCCTCTAGTCAGTCTCATCCATTGTATGATAAACGTTTTGTACGTCATCATCGTCATCTAATTTTTCTAAAAGTTTTTCAACATCTGCTTGTTGTTCGGGTGTAAGTTTTTTGGTTACTTGAGGAATACGTTCAAAACCAGAAGATAATATCTCAAATCCTTTTTCTTCTAATGCTTTTTGAATGCTTCCAAAACTTTCAAAAGGTGCATAAATTAAAACCCCATCTTCATCTTCAAAAACTTCTTCAACTCCATAATCTATTAACTCTAATTCTAATTCTTCTAAATCTACTTCGTCTGGATTAATTCTAAAATTACAAGTATGGTCAAACATAAATATAACAGAACCTGATGTTCCCATATTTCCATCACATTTATTAAAACAAGCACGAACATTAGCAACTGTTCGAGTGTTGTTATCGGTAGCAGTTTCGACTAAAATAGCAATTCCGTGGGGAGCATACCCTTCAAAAAGTACTTCTTTAAAATCGCCTTGTCCTTTTTCGGTGGCTTTTTTAATGGCTCTTTCTATATTGTCTTTAGGCATATTTACTGCCTTTGCATTTTGTATTACAGCCCGTAAACGAGAGTTAGAGTCGGGGTTGGGACCTCCTTCTTTTACAGCCATTACAATGTCTTTACCAATGCGAGTAAATGCTTTAGACATTGCTGCCCAACGTTTCATTTTTCTTGCCTTTCTGAACTCAAAAGCTCTTCCCATAATTTAATTTGTTTAAAGTGATACAAAAATATAAAAATGTAGGAAACCGCAAAGGAATGTTTGTTTTCTTATTAAAAAGAAACAACTATTTTTTTAATTATTTTAAGGAAGTGATTTCTTCTTTTAAAGTACAGTTTTCTATAACTTCTTCGATAGTAATTTGATAGTTTTTTGGAAGGGGATTGTATTTTGGAAGAATTGCCAAATATGTATCGTGTTCCGAAAAATAAATCTGTTTAAAAATGATGTTTTGAAGTTTTAGTTTTTTGGTTATCTCTTCAAATAATTCAGCGTGATGGATAATATTGTTACTTGCTAAATGAAAAATTCCTGATAGATTTTTATTAATAATATAATGTACTTGTTGAACTAATTTAGCAGCTGAAGTAACACTAATTATTAAATTGGGATAAATTTCAAATTCTGATTTGTTTTTTGATGCTTCTTTTAATTGTTTTATTCTGGGGGAGTTTACTCCTAATACTATGGGTAACCTTAAAATTAGATATTTTGATTTTGGAAGTTTTGAAATTATTTTTTCAATGGTATGTTTCATTTTTCCATAGTCACTTTTTGCAGACAGAACATCGTTTTCGTAGGAAGGGTATTTTTCTTTTGCATCAAAAACATTTACAGTAGATAAATATATTATTTTACAATATTTAGTCCTTGAAACATGTTCAATAATGGCTTTATGTTTTTTAATTTGTAAGTTAGATTCTCCTCTTAAACATGATATTATAAAGTTTGGCTGGATATGATTTAGTAAATCTGCAATTGAATCTTTTTCAATTTGAAAAGAAAACATTACTTGGTTCTCTTCTAATTCTGGAGATGAAGTAGCATACGTTCCATAAACATCAAAATAAGGAAGTAGTTCTTTGTAAATTTTGTTTCCAATAAATCCACTCGCCCCTAAAATTAGAATTTTATTTTTCATTTATTTTATAAGCCCTGCCAGAATTAATAATTCTAACAGGGCTTTTTTTAAGGTTTTTTTGATTAATAATTAACCTTTATAAAAAGGAAGTTTTACTACGGTTGCGGGAACTGCTTTTTTACGAATTTGAATGTTAATTTGAGTTCCTACCTTTTTAAATTCTGAATTTACGTATCCCATTCCAATTCCAACTCCTAAAGAAGGAGACATAGTTCCGCTGGTAACAATACCTATACTATTTCCATTTTCATCAACAATTTGGTAATCGTGACGAGGAATTCCTCTTTCGTTTAATTCAAAAGCAATTAATCTTCTGGAGGTTCCTTCTTCTTTTTGTTTTTTAAGAGCTTCCCAATTGGTAAATTCTTTGGTGAATTTGGTTATCCAACCCAATCCTGCTTCAATTGGTGAAGTGGTGTCGTTTATATCGTTTCCATAAAGGCAGTAGCCCATTTCTAATCTTAGTGTATCTCTTGCTGCCAGACCTATTGGTTTAATTCCAAAATCTTTACCTGCTTCCAAAACTTTGTTCCAAATTTGTTCTACTTCACTGTTTTTACAATAAATTTCAAAACCACCACTTCCTGTGTATCCTGTTGCACTAATAATGGTGTGCTCTATTCCAGCAAAATCTCCAACTTTAAAATGGTAAAATTTTATTTCAGATAAATTTACTGAAGTTAAAGATTGCATTGCTTCAACAGCTTTTGGACCTTGAATGGCAAGCAATGAATAATCTTCAGAAAGATTTTTTAATTCTGCATTCATAGTATTTTTACTATTAATCCAGTTCCAATCTTTTTCAATATTAGAAGCATTTACAACTAATAACCACTTTTCTTGGTTAAAACGATAGACAATTAAATCGTCAACAATTCCTCCATCATCATTAGGAAAACAACTGTATTGAGCTTGATTATCTACAATTTTAGAAGCATCGTTACTAGTTACTTTTTGTATTAGATTCAATGCGTTTGGACCCATTACTAAAATTTCGCCCATATGTGAAACGTCAAAAACACCAACAGCCTTTCGTACTGTTTCATGCTCTATATTAACCCCTTCGTAAGAAACTGGCATATTATAACCAGCAAAAGGAACTATTTTAGCACCTAATGCTTTATGAATGTGTGTTAATGCGATGTCTTTGCTCATAATTTATTTGTGTTTTAAGAAAAATTAATTTTAAAATGCCTTGCAAAGATATTATAATATATAAATGAAACATACTATAAATTTGATTCTTTAAAACAGGCTTACTAACTTGCAAAATAAATATTAGTTTTATGAAAATTCTTTCCTCAAAACAGTTTTACGAAGCTGATGCCTATACTATTAAAACTCAAAATATAAAAAGTATCGATTTAATGGAACGTGCTTCACAGCAATGTTTTCATTGGTTGGATAGTAACTTAAAAGGTTCTCCAGTACCCATTCATATTTTTTGCGGAATTGGAAATAATGGAGGCGATGGATTGGCTTTAGGTAGAATGTTGATAAAACACGGATATAATGTTACGGTTTATATTGCAAATTTTACAGACAAACGCTCCCCCGATTTTTTAATTAATTATAATTTAATACGAGAGGTAAGAGACGATTGGCCAATTTTAATGACTTCGGATGATGATTTTCCTAATGTAAATAATGAAGATATTATTGTTGATGCTCTCTTCGGAATTGGATTAAACCGACCGCCAGATGGATGGTTAAAAAAATTAATTGAATATTTAAACAGTACTGAAGCATTTATTTTATCTATTGATATTCCAAGTGGTTTGTATCCAGAAAAACCTGTAAGTCATTCTGAAGCAATTATAAATTCAAGTTTTACACTTACATTTCAGAACCCAAAATTTGCCTTCTTTTTAGCAGAAAACAATCAATATGTTCCTTCATTTAAAGTGTTAGATATTGGATTGGATTTTAATTTTATTGAAAGTTTACAGCCATTAGCGATAACTTTTGGTAGGTTTGAAATGCAACATTTATATAAACCAAGATATAAATTTGACCATAAAGGTGATTTTGGTTATTCAACTATAATAGGAGGGAGTTACGGTAAAATTGGAGCGGTTTATTTAGCGACTAAAGCAGCTTTAAAAGTGGGAGCAGGAGTGATGACAGTATTTGTTCCTAAGTGTGGTTATTCCATACTTCAAACTTCACTTCCCGAAGCGATGGTAGTTACAGATGTTTCTGAAAAAATAATTACAAATATTCAGTTAGAAAACGCTTCAAATGCCATAGGTATTGGTCCAGGAATTGGTAAAGATTTAAAAACAATACAAGCATTTAAGAATTTTTTAAATAACACAAAAGAAAGTAAACTTGTCATCGATGCCGATGCCTTAAATATTCTTTCTGAAAATAAAAAACTTCTAGATTTACTTCCCGAAAACACTATTTTAACACCTCATTTAGGAGAGTTAAAACGCTTAATTGGAGAATGGAAAAACGATTACCATAAAATTGAACTCGTTAAAAAATTTTCAAAAAAACACAAAGTAATAGTGGTTGTAAAAGGTGCCAATACGTTAATAATAAGCAATAGCGATATTTACATAAATACAACAGGAAATCCAGGTATGGCAACTGCAGGGAGCGGTGATGTATTAACAGGAATGATTACAGGTTTGCTATCTCAAAAATACAATGCACTAGATGCTGCAATTTTAGGTACTTATCTTCACGGAAGTGCTAGTGATATTGCAGCAAGTTATTTAGGTTTTGAAGCGGTAATAGCTTCAGATATTATTGATAATATAGGTAAAGCTTATGTTGCGTTGTTGAATGATGAAATTCCTTCTGAACCCACAAAACAGGAATAAAAAAAACTCCCTTCAGAACGAAAGGAGTTTGGTATAGTTTCAATAAATATTTTACATTAACAAACTATCTAGTGTTTTTCTTATTTCAGAACTTGAAGGTCTTGGAGCATCAGAATTAATAATTTTTCCTTCAGTATCTATAAGTATAAATCTAGGAATTCCTCTTATTCCGTAGTCGGTTACAAATTTAGATTTCCAATCGTTATCTGCTATTAATTGGATACCACCTAATTCCTTTTCAGTAACCATTTTTCTCCACGTATCGTAGTCTTTTTTCTCATCTATTGAAATACTTACCATAGCTATGTTTTTGTTTTTATAATCTTCATCTAATTGTTTTAAGAAAGGAATTTCTCTTTTACAAGGTCCACACCAAGTAGCCCAAACATCTACATAAACTAATTTTCCTTTTAAATCTTCCAAACTCGTTTCTCCACCTTTATGATTTTCATACGTAAAAGTGGGTGATATATTTCCAGGGGTTAAATTTTTTAACAACTCGTAGCGTGTGGTAATTGAGGCAAGGTTTTTAGAATTAGGATTGGTTGTTTTATAAAGGTTATAAACTTCCTCTAAATCTTTGTCGGCTTTCATTCCATAGCGTAAATAGTTGCTCATTAGTTCTTCTTTTTCATTTCCATCGGGTACATTTTTATTAACGACTTCCAAATAAGCTAAGGCTTCACTTTTACCTTCTTTTTCTTTAATTTTATTAGATAATCTGTAAAAATGAGTTTCTAGTAAAGCTTTATATGCGTTGGATGAATTATAAGCTTCCATATTTGAAAAATTAAAATCTTTTATAGAATTGTAAAAAGTATCTGATACTTTAAAGTTATTGTCTTTAGTGAAATACTTGTGATATTCTTGAAAGTTTTCAATATTATTAATATGTGCGTATTCCAATTCTTTTTTTTCTTTTGCTAAAAATTCTTCAGATATGTTTTTAATAGCATTTAAATTAGAAAGATAT
Source organism: Flavobacteriaceae bacterium (assembly GCA_027080135.1). Classification (GTDB taxonomy): domain Bacteria; phylum Bacteroidota; class Bacteroidia; order Flavobacteriales; family Flavobacteriaceae; genus Marifrigoribacter. The sequence continues at coordinate 24,367 of JALWUJ010000144.1, forward strand.
TTTTCGTTTAGTTGGTTAATTTCTTTCATAAATGCAGTTTCATCCAAAGAGTACATTTGGTCCACAGGCATTCCAGTTTCAGATAGCAAAAATTTTCCAGCTAAATAATTATTTTCTGGTGCTAAGCTTCCTGTGTATTTTACAGTTTCATCAAATTCATTTGCATTGATAGTAACACCGACAGTATTTCCTTTTGTTAAATAAAGAGGAGTACTTTCACGACCAATTCGCAAAGTGTAATAACCATTGTTAGTTATGTTTAAAGTATCGCTAAAATTGCCTTGGTCTGAAATTGCCATTTCTTTTTCAAAATTGTTTCCAAATAATTTAACACTATTGGCATTGCTGTTTTCAACAGTACCATTTATTAATACATAGGTTGGATTTTCTTGATTTTGACAAGCAAAAAGACTGATAACTGTTAGTAGTAGGATTAGTTTTTTCATTAGATTGTTTATTTAAATTTTTGCTAAAGTAATATATAATTTATTCCGCAGAAAATTATTAATAATCTTAACAAGTTATTAGTACTTTTGCGTTTGTAAAAAAAGTATATTACAAGATGTCAAAAACTCATTATATAAGTACTGAATTACTAAATTTACCAAAGATTAAATCTATTATCGAAGAAGATAAGCCTCTTGAACTTTCAGAAGAATCTGTCTTAAATATAAAAAAATCTAAACAATATTTAAATAAAAAAATTGAAGAAAATAAAACTCCTATATATGGTATAAATACGGGTTTTGGCTCATTATATAATGTAAAAATTGCTAAAGATGATCTCACTCAGCTACAAGAAAATATTGTAATGTCTCACGCTTGTGGAACGGGAGATTTAGTACCCAAACCTATTATAAAATTAATGTTATTATTAAAAATTCAATCTTTGAGTTATGGGCATAGCGGTGTGCAATTAGAAACAGTACAGCGATTAATAGATTTTTATAACAATGATGTGCTTCCTGTTGTATATGAATTAGGAAGTTTAGGGGCTTCAGGAGATTTAGCACCTTTGGCACATTTAGCATTACCATTAATAGGAAAAGGAAAAGCATACTATAAAAATAAAGTTGTAAATGCCGAAGAAATATTAATACAAAACAATTGGGAACCCATAAAACTGCAAGCAAAAGAAGGTTTAGCACTGCTTAATGGAACTCAGTTTATGAGTGCTTATGGTGTATATTGCTTAATTAAAAGCCACAAACTTTCCTATTTGTCGGATTTAATTTCTGCGGTTTCTTTAGATGCTTTTAATTGTAATATGAGCCCTTTTAATCCTTTGGTTCATTTGGTTCGTCCACATCGTGGACAAGTGAAAACTGCTGAGAGAATTTTGAATTTATTAGACGGAAGTGAGATTGGAAAGGCAGAAGGAAAAATGGTTCAAGACCCGTATTCTTTTAGATGTATTCCTCAAGTTCATGGAGCATCAAAAGATACGATTGTATTTACGACTAAAACCTTTAAAACTGAAATTAATTCGGTTACTGATAATCCTAATATTTTTATTGAAGAAGATCAAATTATATCGGGAGGAAATTTTCACGGACAGCCTTTAGCTTTAGCATTGGATTACTTAGGAATTGCGATGGCAGAATTGGGAAATATTTCGGAAAGAAGAACTTATCAATTAATTTCAGGACTTAGAGATCTGCCTGCTTTTTTAGTGAAAAACTCTGGACTTAATAGTGGGTTTATGATTCCACAATACACCGCCGCAAGTATTGTAAGTGCTAACAAACAATTGGCTTCACCTGCATCTATAGATTCTATTGTATCTTCTAATGGGCAAGAAGATCACGTAAGTATGGGGGCAAATGCAGCCACAAAATGCTTGCGAATTGTAAATAACTTGGAACGTATTTTAGCTATTGAATTAATGAATGCTTCACAAGCATTATCATTTAGATTACCACTAAAATCTTCTGAATCTGTAGAAAATTTTATTAAATTATATAGAAGAGATGTACCTCTAGTAGAAGAGGATAGGATATTAGCTAAAGATATTGAAAAAACGGTAATGTTTTTAAATACTATGAATATTGAAAATGAAGTATTGTTTTAATTAATAATTTTCAATAATTTTATTTATCCAAAAAATTGCTTCCTCTAAAATATAAAATTGTTTAAAGGGTTTTTTAAAAAACAATTTCTCTATTTGAGTATTAGAAAGTGCTAAGTGATTGTTTGAAACTACTGCAAAAGCAGCTAAATTTTCAATTTTTGATGTTTCTAAATATATTCTTGGATCTACGGCATATGAGTTTATTCTATGAGTAACATAACCAAAAGTTTTGTTTTTAAAATAAGTTTCAGAAACACTTACTAAAACATCGTTTTTATCTGGTGTAAGTGATATTCCTTCATTCATTCTAACAACAATGTAATTTTGATGTATATCAATTTCACAAAAATCATATTTTAAAAAATCTAACATGAATAAAAAACCATTTAAAAACATTTAAAGTTACGAAAAGTATTTAAAATATACTTTAACGTTCACATTTTGCAGAAATAATCGCCTGAGTGAGCATTAATAATATTCGTCTTAAATGGATGAGGATTTTACATCGACCATAAATTTCAAAATCAGAATCGTTTACTTATTAATTGGAATTTTTTTTAGTTAGTTTAATTTAATTTCGAAATCTTTAAAGAAACTAAATATACAGTTTTGCTATTAGTATTATTCAATCTAAAGATCCCATTAATAGTATTTTTTGAAGAAAGGGTTGGAGTTAAATGAATGAATTTTTTAGCCAATTTAGTATGGTTTCAATTTCTTCTTAAATCTAATTTATTTTTTTTGTAACCCATATAAAAGGCTGTCTGAAAAAGATTCTTTTAATTTTAGTAAAAAGAATAGAAAGTATTGGTTTTCAAACAGCCATATATTAATTTATTATTAGGAGTCTGCTTTTTTCTTCTTTTTAACAATTTTTATCGTAAGCTCGTTTTTGTTTTTATCAAGATCCATAGTTATTTTATCTCCTTCTTTTAACTTGGTATTTATAATTTCTTCTGCTAAGGCATCTTCAATATATTTCTGAATAGCTCTTTTAAGGGGTCTGGCTCCATATTGTTTATCAAATCCTTTTTCGGCAATGTAGTCTTTCGCTTTTTCAGTTAATTTCAAAACATATCCTAAACCATCAATGCGGTTGTATAATTTTGAAAGTTCAATGTCTATAATTTTATGAATATCTTCTCTTTCTAAAGCATTAAATACAATTACATCGTCTATTCTATTTAAAAATTCAGGTGCAAATGTTTTCTTTAAAGCATTTTCTATAACACCTTTTGCATGTGCATCTGCTTGACTAGTTTTTGCTGCAGTACCAAATCCAACACCTTGCCCAAAATCTTTTAACTGACGAGAACCTATATTAGATGTCATTATTATTATGGTGTTTCTAAAATCTACTTTTCTTCCTAAACTATCTGTTAAAAAGCCATCATCTAATACTTGAAGCATCATATTAAATACATCTGGATGAGCTTTTTCAATTTCATCTAAAAGAATAATAGAATAGGGTTTTCTTCTTACTTTTTCGGTAAGTTGCCCGCCTTCTTCGTAACCAACATACCCTGGAGGAGCACCTACCAAACGCGAAATGGCAAATTTCTCCATATATTCACTCATATCTATCCTAATTAAGGCATTGTCTGAATCAAAAAGTTCTTGAGCTAATACTTTGGCTAACTGCGTTTTACCAACACCTGTTTGACCTAGAAATATAAACGATCCAATAGGTTTGTTTGGGTCTTTTAAACCTGCTCTATTTCGCTGAATTGCTTTTACAACTTTTGCAACTGCACCGTCTTGACCAATTACTTTTCCTTTTATACGGTCTGGCAATGCAGCAAGTTTGGTGCTTTCTGTTTGAGCAATTCTGTTTACAGGAACACCTGTCATCATTGAAACTACTTCGGCTACATTGGCTTCAGAAACAGTTTCTCTATGCAATTGCGATTCTTTTTCCCAAATTTCTTGTTCGGTAGCTAATTCTTTTTCAAGGTTTTTTTCATCATCTCGTAGTTTTGCAGCTTCTTCGTATTTCTGTTTTTTTACAACAGAATTTTTAAGCTCTCTAACCTCTTCTAATTGTTTTTCTATTTTTAAAATTTTATCGGGTACATTAATATTGGTAATGTGTACTCTGGATCCAGCTTCGTCTAAAGCATCTATGGCTTTGTCTGGTAAAAACCTATCGGTCATATACCTATTAGTTAATTTTACACAAGCTTCAATAGCTTCATTTGTGTAAATTACATTGTGATGAATTTCATACTTATCTTTAATATTTTGAAGTATTTCAATAGATTCTTCAACCGAAGTAGGTTCAACAATTACTTTTTGGAAGCGTCTTTCTAAAGCACCATCTTTTTCAATATATTGTCTATATTCATCTAAAGTTGTAGCACCTATACATTGCAATTCGCCTCTTGCTAAAGCGGGTTTAAACATATTGGAAGCATCTAACGAACCTGTAGCCCCACCTGCACCTACAATAGTGTGAATTTCATCAATAAACAGGATGATATCGTCATTTTTTTCAATTTCGTTCATCACGGCTTTCATCCGTTCTTCAAACTGACCTCTATATTTTGTTCCTGCAACAAGGCTTGCTAGGTCTAGAGTAACTACTCTCTTATCAAATAAAATACGAGAAACTTTTCGTTGTACAATTCGCAATGCTAATCCTTCAACAATGGCAGATTTTCCTACACCAGGTTCACCAATTAAAAGAGGATTGTTTTTTTTACGTCTAGAAAGTATTTGCGAAACTCGTTGTATTTCGCCTTCACGACCAACTACAGGATCTAATTTTCCGTCGATTGCAAGAGAGGTTAAATCTCTACCAAAATTATCTAATACAGGAGTTTTAGATTTTTTGTTAGGTTTTGTAGTACTTCCAGAAAATATATTTTCTTTACCAGATTGTTCTGCAGGTAAATCATCGTCTCCTGGAAACGATTCTGAAGTTGGGCTATCAATATAGTCTTCATCGTTTGAAATTAACGATTTAAATTGGTCTTTTACACCGTCATAATCTATTTTCATCTTGTTTAATAATTTTGTTGTGGGGTCATTTTCGTTTCGCAGAATGCATAGTAATAAATGTGCTGTGTTTATGGATGAACTTTGAAATAGTTTTGCTTCTAAAAATGTGGTTTTTAAAGCACGTTCTGCTTGACGAGTTAGATGAAGGTTTTTCTTTTCGTTTTGACTATTTATTAAATTTGGGTTAGCAGGACTTAAAATTTCTACTTTTCTTCGCAAATGATTTAAATCTATTTCTAAGGTATTTAATATAGAAACAGCTTTGCCATTTCCATCACGAAGAAGCCCTAACATTAAATGTTCGGTTCCTATAAATTCATGACCTAATCGCAACGCTTCTTCTTTGCTATAAGCGATTACATCTTTTACTCTTGGGGAAAAATTGTCATCCATATTGATAAAATACTAAAGGTCTAAAATAAGTATATTTCTTTAAAATAGGCAAAAATTATACCTAATGATATGTATAGTAGTAAAAAGACAAAAATTCTTACTAAAAACAAAACTTAAAAAGCGATAGTTATTAACGTTTTTACTACTTTTTTTTGTTAATAAAATAGTTATTTTTTGAAGTGTTTTTTTGCTCTAAAATATACAATTAATGTATCTTGCTTTTTTTAGAAATAATAATTAAAATTAAAGAAAATATTTATGACTGAAGGCGAAAAATTAATCCCTATTAATATTGAGGATGAAATGAAATCGGCTTACATTGATTATTCAATGTCAGTTATTGTGTCACGTGCATTACCAGATGTAAGAGATGGAATGAAACCTGTGCACAGAAGAGTTTTGTTTGGAATGCATGAATTAGGAATTCGAGCAACTGGTGCCCATAAAAAATCGGCAAGAATAGTTGGAGAAGTGCTGGGTAAATATCATCCACACGGAGACACCTCTGTTTATGATGCAATGGTGCGTATGGCACAAGAGTGGAGTTTAAGGTATATGTTAATTGATGGTCAAGGAAATTTTGGTTCTATTGACGGTGATAGTCCGGCTGCCATGCGTTATACAGAAGCACGTATGCAGAAGATTTCGGAAGACATGATGGCAGATATAGACAAGGATACCGTAGATCATCAACTTAATTTTGATGATACTTTAAAAGAACCCACTGTTTTACCTACCCGTGTACCCGGATTATTAATTAATGGAGCTTCAGGTATTGCCGTTGGTATGGCAACCAATATGCCTCCTCATAACTTAACGGAAGTAATAAATGGTACCATTGCTTATATTGAAGATAATGACATCGATATTGATGGTTTAATGCATCATGTTAAAGCTCCAGATTTTCCAACTGGCGGAACAATTTATGGTTATGAAGGAGTAAAAGATGCTTTTCATACAGGAAGAGGAAAAATAGTAATGCGTGCCAAAACTTCTTTTGAAGAAGTAAACGGAAGAGAATGCATTATTGTTAGTGAAGTTCCTTATCAAGTTAATAAGGCAGATATGATTAAAAAAACTGCAGACCTTGTTAATGAAAAGAAAATAGATGGCATTTCAAATATTAGAGACGAATCCGATAGAAAAGGAATGCGTATTGTTTATATCTTAAAACGAGATGCAATACCAAATATCGTACTTAATACGTTGTACAAATATACGGCACTCCAGTCTAGTTTTAGTGTAAACAATATTTGTCTAGTTAACGGAAGGCCAAAGTTATTAAACCTAAAAGAACTTATACACTATTTTGTTGAACACCGCCATGATGTAGTGGTACGTCGAACTAAATATTTACTTAAAAAGGCAGAAGAAAGAGCTCATATATTAGAAGGGTTAATTATAGCTTCCGATAATATAGATGAAGTTATACGATTAATTAGAGCTTCTAAAAACGCAGATGAAGCTAGAGAAAAGCTAGTTAAAGCATTTGAACTTACCGAAATCCAAGCAAAAGCTATTGTTGAGATGCGATTGCGACAGCTTACTGGTCTAGAACAAGACAAGCTACGTTCGGAGTTCGAGGAGTTAATGAAAACCATTCAAAATTATAAAGACATTCTAGCATCTAAAGATCTTAGAATGAATATCATTAAAGAGGAACTTGAAGAGATTAAAGCAAAATATGGTGATGAAAGACGCTCACAAATAGAATATGCAGGAGGTGATGTAAGTATTACCGATTTAATTCCAGATGAAAAAGTAGTTATTACAATATCACATGCAGGTTATATAAAAAGAACTTCCCTTACCGAATACAAAAAACAAAATAGAGGTGGAGTAGGAGCCAAAGCAAGTTCTACTCGTAATGAAGATTTCTTAGAACATCTGTTTGTTGGTACCAATCATCAATATATGCTATTCTTTTCTCAAACAGGAAAATGTTTCTGGATGCGTGTTTTTGAAATTCCTGAGGGAACAAGAACCTCAAAAGGTAGGGCTATTCAAAACTTAATAAATATAGGTCAAGAAGATAAAGTGAAAGCATTTATATGTACTCAAGATTTAAAAGATGAAGAATATATAAATAGTCATTATGTAATAATGGCAACTAAAAAAGGGCAAGTTAAAAAAACTTCTTTAGAGCAATATTCAAGACCAAGAACCAATGGTATTAATGCCATAACTATTAAAGAAGGAGACGAACTTTTAGAAGCTAAACTTACTACAGGCGATAGCCAAGTAATGTTAGCAGTACGTTCTGGTAAAGCCATTCGTTTTGAAGAAGAAAAAACTCGATCTATGGGTAGAAATGCCTCAGGAGTAAGAGGAATTAGACTTAACAATGAAACTGATGAAGTTATAGGAATGATAACAATTAACGATTCAGAATCTGATGTTTTGGTAGTTTCAGAAAATGGTTACGGAAAACGTTCAAGCTTAGAAGACTACAGAATTACTAATCGTGGTGGAAAAGGAGTAAAAACCATTAGTATTACCGAAAAAACAGGTAATTTAGTGGCTATTAAAAATGTGACAGACCAAAACGATTTAATGATTATTAATAAATCGGGTATAGCTATCAGGTTAGAAGTAGCAGGATTGCGAGTTATGGGAAGAGCAACACAAGGGGTTCGACTTATAAAAGTAAGAGATGGTGATGCTATTGCAGCAGTAGCAAAAGTAGTTCACGATGAAGATGAAGTAGAATTGGATGAAGACGGAAACATAATTGTTTCGGAAAATGAATTATCTGAAAACCAATCCGAAGATTCAAATACCGATGTAACAAACGAAGAAGAATAAAAATAAATTCAAATAATTCAATTAAAAATAACAAAATGAAAAAGCAAATATTAATAGCTGGACTTTTATTGATTTCAGCAATAACATTTGGACAAAAAAAAGAAATTAAAATAGCACAAAAATTAGTAAAATCTAATAACTTTTCTGAAGCTATTTCAACTTTAAAACAAGTAGAAAGTACAATTTCTAGTGCAGATGCCAGTACAGAACAACATTATTATACCTTATTAGGTCAAGCATATTTAGGTGATGCTGGAAATGACTTTGATAAAATGAATAAAGCTGGAGATGCTTTTGAAAAAGCACTAGCTGTAGATAAAAAAGGAAAATATAAAACGGATATTGAAAAAGGATTAAATGATTTAAAAAATGCATTGATAGAAAGTGCAAAATTGGATCAAAAATCTAAAAACTATATAGATGGTTCAAAAAAACTTTATAAAGGTTATACCTTAAGTAAAACAGATACTATCTTTTTATATTATGCTGCATCGTTTGCAACAGATGGAAAAAGTTATGACGATGCAATTAAGTACTATTCAGAATTGTTAGATCTTGGCTATACAGGTATAACTACTCAGTATTATGCAGTTAAAAAAGGAACTAATGAAGAAACTTTGTTTAACACAAAAAAAGAAAGAGATTTAGTAGTTAAAAGTAGAGAATATGTATTGCCAAAGGATAAAAAAACCAAATCTAAAAAAGCAGACATATTAAAAAGTTTGACCTTTATATATAGTATAACAGGAGATTTAGAAAAGGCAAAAGAGTTAATTAAAGATGCTAAAAAAGAAAATCCAGATGACATGGATCTTTTAAATGTTGAAGCTAATATGTATTATAAAGCCAACGATTTAGTTAGTTATAAAAAAGTGGTTAACGAAATGATTGCAAAAGATCCTAAAAACCCACAATTATATTATAATCTTGGTGTAGCTAGTAAAAAAAATGGTGAAATTGAAGACGCTTCAAATTATTATAGCAAAGCAATAGAATTAAAACCTGATTATGTTGAGGCACTAATTAATAAATCTCAAATAATTTTAGATGATGAAGCTGCTATTATAGAAGAGATGAATAGTTTAGGTACATCTAAAGCAGATTACGATCGTTATGATGAATTAAAAGAAGTTAAAAATGGAATATATAAAGAAGCTTTACCTTATTTAGAGCGAGCTCTTGAAATTCGTAAAGACGATGTAGATATTATTAGAACTCTTAAAAGTATGTATGATCTTTTAGGAATGGATGATAAAGCAAAAGAAATGAGAGCCAGATTGGCAAAATTAGAAGAATAATTCTTGTTAAGAATAAACACTAAAAAAACCTCTATCTATTAAAAGATAGAGGTTTTTTTAATTTTAAAACATAAGTAAATTAATAGGTGCTTAATTTGTTAAAACGACGTTTATTATTCCAATTAAAAGACTTTGATGTTTTTACTCTTTCTGTTAATTTATTGGTATTTAAAGTTATCATAGTATAATTATTTTAATGATTTTGAAGATTAGACGATTAAATTCTAATTTCGTTACAAAATTACCATAAAATAATTCGTTTTAATAAATATAACAAAATATTAACATAAAAAAATATTATAAAACTGCGAATAATATAATAATTATTGAATTGGTTTAAAAATTACTTTTGTTGAAGTTGATATAATTTCTTCCTTATTCATTTTCATCTTTCTAAATTCACCTTTATTAAACATTTTGGCTTGATCGCGGTAATGTTCGCTTAACGGGTTTCCAGATTGCCCAGTAGGATTAATACTTATGCTGTTTTCTATATCATTAAAGTCGATAATTCTTCTTGTCGAAGGACCATAAGTAACATTATATATTCCAGTTTCATCTCTGTTATAATCTAAATTATTGATCACTTCAGCACCACCGTTTATAGGAAAAGGACCTACATTAAAAAAACTTCTTAATACTTCCACAGTACCTATTGGATGCTTGTGCTCTATAAAATGAACTCGGTTCCAAGTCCAACTAGTCATAGTTGGTCCAAGCTGTTTTTCTAAGGAAGCAACGGTTTCAATTAAAGTTTTGGATAAAATATCTTTTTTAGTTTCCATTACATCTTTAGTTCTTATATCGTCCCACCAAACAGACGAATCTTTCTTTATTTGAAAAGCTATTTCACGTCGTTTTAAGTGTGTTTCGTCAAAAAGTGAATAGAGTTCTTCTCCCATTTCATCTTCAAAAGTATTCTTCATATACAAATAAATAAATTTGTTATAAATAGTAGGAGCAATAGCATCTTTTGTGTATGAACCATCCCATAGTTGAAGTACATCGAAAGCTTGTTTTTCTAGTTTATTAAAGGAGTTATAATTTAGTGTTTTTGCTATATCTTTAATAATTTCTGGCGCCACTGATGAAGTGACATCGGTAATCATTTCGCTAGAAGCTTTCATGTTCCAATTATTTTTTGGTTCTAATAATCGCACAATTCTTTTGGCTCTATCTTCTGGAATATAGTATCCTGGATATAACATTCCTGCGATACTGTCGGGCTGATTGTTGGCAGAATATACATAATTCCACTCAGGATTTTCTGCCATCGGGTTTTCTGAAAAATCTAAATATTCTACAATATCATCTTCACCCGAAGTTCCATCTAAAATAAACTTTGTATTTACATGAGGTTTGTATTTGTAAAGTTTTGCAGATGCATACCAAGCAATGTTTCCTTTTGCATCTCCATACATTAAATTAAGACCTGGAGCGTGTAAAAGGGAAGCTCCTTTTTTAAATTCTTTCATGTTATTTGCAGTGGACATTAGATGAACTACTTGAGGCAGTTTATTATCCAACTGTGTATAAGCCCAAGACATGGCAATAGGGGTTTCTTCTGTAATTCCTTCGAAAACATCATTAATAATGGGGCCATGACGGGTAAATCTTAATTTGAAGGTTACATCTTCGGCATCTTTAACTTTAATAGTTTTTGTAATAACTTTGTAGCTTTCGTAACCATTAGGAGTTTTGTATTTTGTTTTGTCTGTTGGATGATTTTCTTCTCTATAAAGTTCAATGTCGTCGTTTTCAAACATAGTAATACCGTAGGCGATATCACGATTATGCCCCAACATAGCAAACGGAATTCCTGCCATATGATAACCATACATTTCGTAATTAGGAGTTATTGTATGAGCTTCATACCAAACCGAGGGTTGAGCAAAACCAATGTGTGGATCATTTGCTAAAATTACTTTTCCGTTGGAAGTTTTATTGGGCGAAATTACCCAACTATTAGACCCAACAAATGGAGGAATGGGATTGTTGTTTAAAATTGAATTTACTTCAGAAAGCATAGTAGTATAGTTATTTATTTCCTGTTTAGAGTTTTTAATAAACAATGTTTCTGGGCTAACTGAAATATCTAAATCATTTATATAATCGTTTCCAAGTTTTAATTGAAGTGCACTTAACAAAGGCTCAGTTTTATGAGCTTGTGCAAAACTAAATGCTAGATAACCCATAATATTATATATATCTTTAATTACAAAATGCCTCTTCTCAAGCCCTAGAATTGTATATTCTATAGGTGTTGGACCTTCATCCATAAATTGGTTAACCCCTTTTAAATATGCTTCCATTATTTTATAAACTTCGCTATTTTTATTTAGTTCGTTTACAGATTGTTCCGAAGCTTCATCAATTCCTAATGATGCAAAAAAGGTATCATTTTTTATTAAATCTTTCCCAAATATTTCAGAAAGACGACCTGGAGATATTCTTCGCATTAATTCCATTTGCCATAAGCGGTCTTGTGCGTGTACATAGCCTAAAGTTGTAGTGGCATCTAATCTGTTTTGAGCATAAATATGTGGTATTCCGTATTCGTCGTAATAAACGGTTGTTTCATTTTCAATATTGGCTAACGAAACTTCACCAGAATAACTAGGTTTTAAATGATTGTAATACCAAAAACCAGCAATGGAGATAAGAATAATTAATATAAAAAGGAACTTTAGAATTTTCTTAAAAATACGCATAAATAGGATTCTATTTTGAATTAGTCAAATATAACTTATTTCTTCAAATTTTAATGCAAATAGGTTATACTTTGCTAGTGAATAATGCATCAATAACTCCATTTCTTAACTGATAATCAAACGAGTCGATACAAGGGTCAATTTCCCCTAAAATAGATTCGATTTCTGAATAGGTTTTATCTAGGGATTTATAATAATCTAACCATTTGATTTCGGAAGCATTTAGTTGATTTTGGTTGCACCAATCTAAGTAATCCAAACTGTCCTTATAAACATCTAAAGAAAATAATATTAAGTAAAAAGCAACAAGAGGTTTGTTTTTGGAGCAATCGCCATATTCATCATCCACATACACTTTCCAAGAGTGATTATCTATTGTAATTTCCGCTAATACAAATCCTTCAAAATTAGCACGTTTTAATTTTTTTATTTTAATGTTATGCGATTGATAAACAGACTTTAACTTCTCTATTTCACGGTATGTTTTCATACTGTAAATTTACAAAATTGTGAAGTTTTTTAATGTGATTTTAGTTAAAATTATTTCTTGAAATTATAGTATATTCAACTTCTAAAATATCAATTATGAATAAGCAATTAATATTAGTAAAACGTCCTGAAGGAATTCCAGAAAAAGATACCTGGAAAATAGAAACCAAACCAATTATAGAACCAAAAGAAGGTGAAATTTTAATACAACATCATTATATTTCTTTAGATCCCGCGATGAGAGGTTGGATGATGAATCGTAAATCTTATGTTCCTCCTGTAGAAATAGGAGATGTAATGAGAGCCGGAAGTATTGGTAAAGTAATAAAAGCCAACAATCATCCAGATTTTAAAGAAGGTGATTGTATTGTAAATTGGGGAGGAGTTCAACAATACCTCACCACCGATGCTGAAAATTGTTATAAAGTAGATGATAGCTTAGTACCCATGCCAAAATATTTAGGAGCTTTAGGAATGCCAGGAATGACAGCCTATTTTGGAATTTTACAAGTAGGAAAAATTAAAGAAGGCGATATTGTTTTGATTTCTGGGGCTGCTGGAGCTGTTGGAAGCATTGTTGGACAAATTGCTAAAATTAAAAGTTGTACCGTTATCGGAATTGCAGGTGGAAAAAAGAAATGCGATTATATGATAAATGAATTGGGCTTTGATGCTGCTATCGATTATAAATCGGAAGATGTAATGGAAGCTTTAAACGAAAAATGCCCAAAAGGAATCGATGTATATTTTGATAATGTAGGAGGAGAAATTTTAGATGCTGCCCTCACCAAATTACGTCTAAATGCTAGAGTGGTTATTTGTGGTGCTATTTCGCAATACAATAATGCAAATGATATTGTAGGACCAAAAAATTATTTATCATTACTCGTAAATAGAGCTACGATGCAAGGAATGGTTGTTCTAGATTATGCAAAAGATTATAGCACTGCCACACAAGAAATGGGAATGTGGATGATGCAAGGAAAACTAAAAAGCAAAGAAGATATATACGAAGGAATTGAAAATTTTTACGAAACCTTTATGCGTTTGTTTAATGGAGAAAAACTTGGAAAATTACTTTTAAAAGTGATATAAACAATACAATAAATTTTCATAAAAAGCCTCGAAAATTTAAATAATCATTCTCGAGGCTTCATTTGTTTAAGGAGTACTTAAAGTTCTAAATCGCCTTTTGGAGTTCCATTTAAACACCTTAGTTCTACTAGATGTTTCTGTTAACCGATTACTGTTTAAAGTTCTCATTACTACAAATATTTAAATTTATTTTAAAGGAAATATCATATTCCTTCAAACTTTGTCAAAATTAAAAGGCAATAAATTAGTATTCTATGACCTAAGTCATACTTCTAGGTTTTTATCTCAATTAATTTTGTAGGAAATAAAAACCAAAATAATGAAAAACTTTATAGTTATTGTCTTAATGACATTTGCCTTCGGAATGAATTCCGTTGCTCAGAAAATCGCTCCTTATATTAAAATTGGAGAAACTCATGAAAGTATTCAGAAAGCTTCAGATAATGTAATTGAAGCGTTGAAAAATAATGGTTTCACCGTTTTAGGAAATTACAATCCTTCAGAAAAAAGTACTTTAAAAGTGATTGCTTTTACTCAAAATGAATTAAAAAATACCGTAATAAAAGTAAAAGATCGAGGTGCTTTAGCTGCTGTATTTAAAGTAGGTTTAGAATTTTCTAACGGAAAAGTAATCTTATCATACACCAATCCAGATTATATTTTAAGAGCTTACTTAGGAGATAATTATAAAACCTACAAAAGTAAATTTGAAGCATTTAGCAAATCGTTAAAATCTACCTTTTCAACCTTAGGAAATGACTTTACACCATTTGGAGGAACCGTAGATGCAGATGAATTAGGCGAATACCATTATAAAATAATGATGCCTTATTTTTCAGACCCTATTGAATTAAAAGAGTTTTCATCTTTTGAAGAAGGAGTGAGAGTTATTGAAAAAAACCTTTCAGCTAGAAAAGGAAAAACAAAACTTGTTTATACCTTAAAGTACACTTCAAAAAAAGTTGCAGTATATGGAATCGCCTTAGAAAGCAAAGATAATGGAGAGGCAGAATTTCTCCCAATCATAGGTGAATCACACCTAGCAGCTCTTCCTTACGAAATAATTTTACAAGGTAAAGAGACCACCATGTTACACGGAAAATACAGATTAGCACTTCATTGGCCAGAACTCTCAATGGGAACATTTATGAAAATTATGAGCACTCCTGGTGATATAGAAGACACACTTAAAGCATTATGTGAGTAACTCATTCATAATTATAATTAAAAAAGTCATTAATAATTTAACTTATTTATGGCTTTTATTATTTGTTGATAGTCTATCTGTTTTATAATTTTATAAAAAATTCTAGATATGAAAAAAATATGGATAGTGATTTTTGTTATTTGACTGACTT
>JALWUJ010000144.1:39596-40038 GCA_027080135.1 Flavobacteriaceae bacterium
GACTTCTCCAATAACAGCACAAACTAAAAAAGAAAAGAAAGAAGAAAAAGCTCAAAAAGAATATGAAGCTTTAAAAAAAATAATTAAATCTTATGAGTATGTTTTTGATGCTTCTTGGATTTCTACCACAAGAGGAAGAAGAATAAATATTTCCGCTGGTTCAAATTCTATTAAAGTAGTTCAAGATTCTGCAAAAGCGAACATGCAATTTTTTGGTGAAGTATATTCTATACGTAACACTTCTGGAACTGGAGG
Organism: Flavobacteriaceae bacterium; assembly: GCA_027080135.1. Lineage (GTDB taxonomy): Bacteria > Bacteroidota > Bacteroidia > Flavobacteriales > Flavobacteriaceae > Marifrigoribacter. The sequence goes on from JALWUJ010000144.1 coordinate 39,852, forward strand.
AGGAGTAGAGTTTGATAATAAAATAGAAGATTACAAAATTAATTTCGACGACAAAAAGCGAAGAATTACCATATCATTTTCTGTTAGAAACAAATCTGAACGCTACAATATCTTAATGTCTATTAGTAAATCTGGTTATGCTTATGTAGATATTTCTAGTAATAATAAAAGTAATGTAACATACGAC
>JALWUJ010000145.1 GCA_027080135.1 Flavobacteriaceae bacterium
TACAACTCATCGTCGAATCGTACCTATTAATATTTACCCATTTCTGAGCACCCATTGCGATTTCTTTATCAATTCGTTTGCCATATTTTTCTTCAATCACATGCAATTCCTGAATCCCAAAAACATCACAAGAACGCATTACTGCACTGGTATTGTGCAACTGATACACATCTTCTGAAACCACCGTAAAGTGTCTGGTTCGTTTTGAAACTACTTCCTCAAAAAGTTCTTTTCTCCTTTCTGTAATGAAAGTTTGCAAGTATTCTAATAGCTGTTTATCCAATAGAAATGTTTATTTTTATCCTCCTTTGCTAAATATACGGAGGGATTTGAATACGAAGATATAAAAATCACCTCTCATTGTTTTAAAAATTATTTTATTCTTTGTGGAACTCTGTGGTTCTCTGTGTAACTTTACTGAATTAAATTCAGCACAAGCGTTTAGTATATAGGAAGTTTTAAAATTATCGTTAACTTTAATAAGATACCCGCTGAAGTTTATATTGAGCGGAGTCGAAATACGGGCAATATGATAGTAACAGTATTAACAGGAGCCGGAATGAGTGCCGAAAGTGGCATTAAAACTTTTAGAGACAGTAACGGTCTTTGGGAAGGACACGACGTAATGGAAGTGGCTTCACCTCAAGGTTGGAATGCTAATAAGGAATTAGTGCTGGATTTTTACAACCAAAGAAGAAAACAATTATTGGAAGTAAAACCCAATGCCGCTCATATTGCTTTGGCTGAATTAGAAAAAGATTTTAAAGTACAAATTATCACTCAAAATGTTGATGATTTACACGAACGAGCTGGAAGTAAGGATGTTTTACATCTTCACGGAGAGTTGTTTAAAGTGCGGAGTACTGTGATTCCTTCCTCCATTTTAGATTGGAAAAAAGATTTGAATATAGGCGACGTTTGCAAAGACGGTTATCAATTACGACCGCATATTGTCTGGTTTGGCGAGGCTGTTCCAGAAATGGAAACAGCTATAAAATTAGTTAGAAAAACAGATGTACTTATTATTATAGGAACTTCTATGCAGGTTTATCCAGCTGCAAGTTTGTTAGAATTTGCTCCTTTAGAAGCTAAAATCTATTTTGTAGATCCGAAGCCTTCGATTAGTTCTTCGGAAAAAATTAGAGTTTTTGCTGAAAGTGCTACCAGTGGAGTTATAAAAGTGATAAAAACAATTAAAAATGAATTCTGAATTACTAAAGAAACTAACTAACCTAACTGCTCATCGAAAACCTCGATTGGAAGTTTCGGACTTTGTGATTTTGAATCCTGAAATGTTTCCCGAATTGTTAAACTATTGTTTTAAAATTGACGACGATATTTCGTTTAAAGCAGCGTGGACTCTAGAATTTGTATGTGAAAATAAAATAGAGTTATTAATTAAACACTTCGATTTATTTTTTAAGCACCTTCCCAATATTTACAAAGACCAAGCCCTTAGACCTTTTTCAAAAATTTGTCTATTTATTATTGAAAATCATTATAAAAAAAAGAAGATTCAGTTAAATTCTAAACAAAAAGAAATTATAACCGAATGCTGTTTCGATTGGCTCATCTCCAACCAAAAAGTAGCCACCGAAGCCTACGCAATGAGTTCTTTATTTTATCTGGGAACCGAAATAGATTGGATTCATCCAGATTTAAAACAAATTATTCTACAAAATATAAATTCTAAATCTGCGGCTTATAAAGCTCGAGGAAGGATTACAATAGAAAAAATAGACAAGTTTCAATTAAAAAAACGAAACTCATAACTCCTAACTCTTAACTCTTTAGTACCTTTGCAGCTTAATTTTCCGAAGTAATTTTCTTCGGTAACTTTTTAAACAAAAAGCTATGTCAAGTCACGCATTACAAGCAATTTCACCCATAGACGGAAGGTATGCTTCCAAAACAGATTCTTTAATTCCTTTCTTTTCTGAAGAAGCCTTAATTAAATATCGGGTTCAAGTTGAAATTGAATATTTTATTGCTTTGGTAGAATTAAAATTACCTCAACTTAGTGGTTTTGACACTTCACTTTTTCCTGAATTACGGACTATTTACACGCAGTTTTCAACCATTGATGCAGTAAAAATAAAAGACATTGAAAAAGTAACCAACCACGATGTAAAAGCGGTAGAATACTTTATTAAAGAAAAATTTGATGATTTAAACCTTAAAGAATTTAAGGAGTTTATTCATTTTGGTTTGACATCACAAGACATCAATAATACTGCGGTTCCGTTGTCTTTAAAAGATGCCATAAACGAAGTGTATGTTCCGAAATTATTAGAATTAAAAAACAAATTACAATCTTTAGCTACCGATTGGAAAGAAGTACCAATGTTAGCAAGAACCCACGGTCAACCAGCTTCTCCTACGCGATTAGGAAAAGAAATTGAAGTATTTGTAGTGCGAATTGAAGAGCAATTCGATTTGCTTAACGATATTAAAAGTGCTGCAAAATTTGGAGGTGCCACTGGAAACTTCAATGCTCATAAAATTGCATACCCGAATGTAGATTGGAAAGATTTTGCACAGAAATTTGTTCACGATAAACTAGGATTGTACCACTCCTTTCCTACCACGCAAATTGAGCATTACGATCATATGGCTGCTTTGTTTGATAGTTTAAAACGTATTAATAATATCATCATCGATTTAGATCGTGATATTTGGACTTATGTTTCAATGGAATATTTCAAGCAGAAAATTAAAAAAGGAGAAGTTGGCTCAAGTGCAATGCCACATAAAGTAAATCCGATTGACTTTGAAAATAGTGAAGGAAACTTAGGAATTGCCAATGCTATTTTTGAACATCTTGCAGCAAAACTTCCTATTAGCAGATTGCAACGTGATTTGACAGACAGTACCGTTTTACGAAATATTGGAGTTCCGATTGGACATACGATTATTGCTTTTCAATCTACTTTAAAAGGCTTAAATAAATTGCTTTTAAATGAAGATAAATTCGCTGAAGATTTAGAAAATAATTGGGCAGTAGTTGCCGAAGCAATTCAAACTATTTTAAGAAGAGAAGCGTATCCAAATGCTTATGAAGCCCTAAAAGGATTAACCAGAACCAACGAAAAAATCAATGCAAAATCCATTGCTGCTTTTATTGAAACCTTAGACGTTTCGGAAAGTGTGAAAGCTGAAATGCGAGTGATTACTCCTTCTAATTATACGGGAATTTAAAAGAGCTAGAGGACGGGAGACAGAGGACGGAAGACGGGAGACGGAAGAAAAAAAAGACCTATTAGGTTTTTGAAACTTAGCAGGTCTGGTATTTAAAAAATATTTTTCTTTTTACATAAAATAACAAACCCTCCTAGAATTTTAAACTCAAGGAGGGTTATAAAAAACATTCTTCTTTTACATATTAAACAAAGTTCCTATCGATTTTAAGGAGGAAATATCTACATCTCCTTTTTCAATAGAGTTCATTAATTTTATCATTTGTGCTGGATTCATATTATTTCCTGAAAGTCTAAAAACAGCAAATCCTTTTTCGTCATCTCTTGCAAAGACAATAATTTCGTCAATTGCTTCTTCTTCACCAACATACTTAAGAACTGCTCCTTGTTTGTTGGAGCCAAACTTCATTAATGTTTTGTATTTTTCTTGTTTAAGAATATCTTTCAATTCTTGCATTTCAGAATTATAACTTTGTTTATTTTCTCCTTTAATTGGAAAAGCAACTACATTAATTTTTTTTACCGTTTTTAAAATATCTTTTTCTTCTTCCGTGAAATTAGCATTGTCTGCTTGTAACAAACTTGTGGCTAAATCTACTTTTAAAAAGGCATCGTCATCCTGTTTATCAACCAAATATCTTTGAAGCGATTGATTATCACTACAACTAAACAAAGTAAGTGCAGCCAATCCTATTCCGATTACATATTTTATAAGTATCATATCTTAGTGTTTTTCTACGTTCTTTAATTCTTCGCTTCCTGGCATATTTAAATCTTCGGTAAGTTTTGAGATTTGCTTTAAATCTATATTCCCTGTTATACTCATAATAATGGTTCTTTCTTCTCCATCAATATTCCCTGTAAGGTGCATTAATAGTTCACTTACATAGTTTTCGTTCTTTCCTTCTTTTGAATAAAATTTAATGTTTTTACCATCATCTTTTACTCGCATTAACTCTGAAAGGTTACTGTTTTTTGCCAAATAATTTGCAACTGCTGCATCCATACGTTTGGCTACTTCAACATTTTCTGTAGTGTAAATTTTAATATTATCTAGATTATTTATTAATTCTAAATATTCTTTTGCTTCAGGGTCTGTAGAGTCCAAATCTATTTTGCTTAAAAGTTTAAACATATTCTTGGTTACGACTACCGAAGTTACATCGTTTTCATTTTCGAAAGCATCGAAGGCATTTTGAGCATTTCCCAAAAAAGGAGCTACAATTAAGGTTAATATTATTACTAACTTTTTCATACTGTTTGTTTTTAATGACCTACCCCAAAATATTTATAAGAAGGCAGGCGAGTGAATGAATTATTTTAAAATTTTGTTTTTAGCGATGGTAAATTCTCCTAAGACCGCCAACTCTCCAGTGCCTTTATTAAAGCTTTTTGAAAGCAATAACAAGGTTTCTTTTGTTTTATTAAATTCTGTAAGTGCTTGCTGTTCTTCTGAAGTTAACTGATTTGTATTTGCTGAAAACTGCAAACCAACAACTCCTAATACAATGACTACGGAAGCAGCTACAGACCACCACCATCTTCTGTTAGAAGTGTTTGAAACTTCAGGAAGAATTACTTCTTTTTCTGAAACTTCTTGCTGTGCATTTTTTAATCCTACAAATAAATTTTTATAGGCTTCTAAGTGTGGTGCAACGTTAGTTCCTGAAAAATATTCACGAAGCATTTTTTCTTCAGTTAAGGTAGTTTCACCTTCAAAATAAGCGTCTAATACTTTTTCAATTTTAGCTAACTCCATAATTGTATTGTTTTATTAATTGTTCTCTCACTGCTTTTCGAGCTCTAGATAATGCTACTCTAATAGCAGTTTCGTTAATTTCTAGCATCTGTGAAATTTCAGCAAATTCAAACTGTTCTATATCTCGCAGTTGCATGATAATTTTTTGTTTTTCGGGAAGGGTTTTCATAATTTTTGTAACTAATTCTACCCCTTCATTTGCTTCCACTTGCCTTTCAATATTTTCAGAATTCTTAAAGTTATTGTGCACAATTTTAAGGTTCGATGCTTGTCTGGATTTTAATCTGTCTAAGCAATAATTCTTGGTCATTGTGATAGCAAATGCTTCGGGACTCTTGTAATTTTTAATTTTATCGCGTCCCTTCCATAATTTCAAAAACACTTCTTGTACAGCATCTTCAGCTTCATCTTTCGAAACCAACAACCGCTTTGCAAGCCTGTACAGCTTATCCTTGCAAGGAAGTATGGTTTTTAAAAATTCAGTCTGATTCATTTTAAACGTTTTATTTCGCTGTTACAATTAGATGACGAGCTACAGGTATTTTTGTTACATTTTATTTTTAGATTGCAATAATGTAAGTATTTTAGTGGTTTAATTCCATATCGAATATACCCAATCCTATGAAAAAGAAAATATTTCTACTCCTAATTATTGTTTCATCTATATTTGTTTCTTGTTTTAATGACTTGGATGATACGGTGCAAACTGCTTCCCAATTAGATATTAAAAATTTTATTTACCGAGGTTTAAACTTCTTCTACCTTTATAAAGCGGACAATACAGAATTAAATGCAAATTTAGAAGGACAAGAATTGAATGATTTTTTAGAATCATACGAATCACCTGAAGCATTGTTCGAATATTTTAGATCTTCACAAGACCGTTTTAGCTTGTTAGTGGACGATTATGTAGAATTGGAAAATGCCCTTAGCGGAATTACACTCAACCACGGAATGGAATTTGGGTTGGTTTTTTACCCCGACGGAAGTGACAACGTTTTTGGTTATGTACGTTATGTATTGCCCAATAGTGATGCTGCTTCAAAAAATGTGGAAAGAGGAATGATTTTTAATACTATCGACGGAGTTCAAATCACTTCCAATAATTTTAGAGATTTACTAAACCCAGATTCTTACACTATTGGATTAGCCACTTTTGATGGCAATAACATTAATCCAACTGGAGAATCTATTGAATTAGTAAAACAACAGTACACAGAAAATCCTGTATATATTGCCGAAACATTAACCATCCAAGGTCAGAAAATTGGATATATCATGTACAATGCTTTTACACAAAATTTTGATACGCAATTAAATACCGCCTTTGGGCAATTTAAAGCCGATGGAGTTTCTGAGCTTATTTTAGACCTTCGTTATAACGGTGGAGGTTCTGTAGAAACAGCTATTGATTTATCGAGTATGATTACGGGACAGTTTAACGGACAGCTATTTGTAAGCGAACAATGGAATGATGACCGACAAGCGGAATATGCAAGTGATAAATTGTTCAACAATCAAATTTCTACGGGTGAAGCAATTAACAGTCTTAATTTAAATAGAGTGTATGTTCTTACTACAGGTCGTTCTGCATCTGCAAGTGAGTTGGTGATTAATGGTTTAAACCCTTATATTAACGTAGTTCAAGTTGGAGGAACTACTACCGGAAAATTTCAAGCTTCCTTTTTATTATACGATGCTCCGGCTCCTAATTTTAGCCGAAGTCAAGCAAACCCTGGTCATACCTACGCAATGCTACCCTTGGTTTTTAAAACTATTAACTCGGCTGGTTTTACAGATTATGTTGACGGATTAGAACCCGATATTGAATACTTGGAAGACTATTCCAACTTAGGTATTTTAGGCGATGAAAATGAACCTTTATTAGCTACTGCTTTGAACGATATTTTTGGATTGCCACAACCGCAACCTTTTACTGGTAATCAATTTGAAGAAGCTTCGGAAAGTAAGGCCTTGTTGCCTGGGTATCAGTTGATGATTGCTGAAGAGTAAGATGGGTTTTCTAGTATAAAATTATTTAATGCAACTTTATTTTTAAGTTATGCACCATTTGTAAAAAAGCCAAGAATGAAATTGAATATCATTTTAATCATTGTATTTTCTACTTTATTTTGGAGCTGTAAAAAAGAAAGTATAACGCCTGAAAAGGAGTTAAACAAAATCATTTCCTCTATTAATAATAAGACTTCAATAAGTTATGATTTAGACTACCGAATTAAATATTTTGACTATCCTGACACAACAAATATTTCTGCCAAAGCAATTATTGTAAAAGAAAAATCTGATTCGCTTTTTGGAGGTTATATTTGGTATTCAAGAAAAGATAGTATAAGTGATTATATTAAATACTATGACTTAAACTCTTTTTACATCATTAACAATTATAAGAAAGAAGTAATACGATATGACCCGAAAAAATCTATCCCATATGGTTTTACTAATAATTTTGATGGTAAATTATTGAAAACTTACTTTCTTCAAGATACAAGTTTAAAAAAACTTCTTCAAGACTCTATCTATAAATCAAAGGTGTCTGAAGTAAATGGTTCCTTAATATTAAGAATAGTTTATCCTGATGGAGATGAAGTTATAAATCAAAAAAAAGAAATAATCTTTGATAAAACATTAAAAACAATCAAACAAATAATTTTCAAAGCCGAATTAGACAACTTACAAGAATATAACGAATGGAATTTGAAAGACATAAAATTTGATAGCTATACATCAGAATACCTTGAAAAAAAATTCCAATCAATTACAAAAGACTACGAATTTAAAGTCTATCAACCACCTTCAAAAGAAGAAAACGCATCCTTAGTAAAAGGTCAAAAAAAGTTAGATTTTAAAGGCGAGTATTTAACAAAAAATAAATCCGAATTTGACATTTCAGATTTTTCAGAGAATATAATTATCCTCGATTTTTGGTATAAAAATTGTCCTCCTTGTATAAAGTCAATCCCACAATTGAATAGAATATATAAAAAATACGAATCTAAAGGCTTGAAGTTATTTGGAATTAATGACATAGATATTGGTTCACTTTCTAGAGAGCAACTAATTACATTTCGTCAAAAAGAAAATATAAAATATCCTATTGTATTAATTGACAAATCTATTTCGGAAAAATATAAAGTAAGAGGCTATCCAACTTTGTATATTATAAACAAAAACGGAGAAATTGAATACTCGAAATTAGGGTACTCAGAAAATATGGAAAAAGAAGTTGATAGTATTTTAAACAAGATTCTGAAATAAAAACGTGCTACAACAAGCTGTATACCACTCATCAACAAATAAACACCCATTTTTACAGGATACTATCCATAAATAAATTTTTCTTTTTCAATTAAATTTTACATTGGCTTAAATTTTATATCTTTACAGTAACAATGTATTCATTATGACAACTATATCATTTGATAAAAATTTAAAATTGAACAAAAATCATTTCAAGGATTTGGAGGAATTTCAATTATATTTAATTAAAAATCTTCAAAAATCAGAATTAAGTGATGAGCATAAATACATAATTGATAAACGTAAACGCTTAGATGACTTAAATGAAAATCCTTCAGATTACCTATCTGTATATGAATTAAAATCCTCAATTACAAGGAAATAAAAAAAACACCCCATTTTCACAGGATGCCTTTAACCAACAATTTTTCTTTTTCAATTAAATGGTCTAGTTGTTAAAATAAACTCCTCCAGGGATGATTCCAACTTCTATGGTTTCTAAAACAGAATTATCTGAAAGATCAACTATTTTTAGTGTTCCGTTACTCGTAAAATCGCCTGCATCGGTTGCATATAATTTTCCGTCTTTAACAGTCATAGAATAAAAGAAACCTGAAAATATACCTGTGGAAGGTAACTCGGTACTCACCACTTCTTTACTAAACACCTCACCGTTAAGCCCGTAGATTAAGTTAGAACCGTTGATGGTTAACTGACTTGGATGTTGGGTAGTTTCAAAATCAAACGATTGAGCTATGGTATTGGTATCTGTTTCAATTTTTACTAATTTTCCGTTGGTTTCATTACCCGTATAATCGGGATTTCCTCCACAAAGAACCCACAAATCTCCATCATAAGCTACCATAGAATTTGGAACATCACCTACTTGAATTTCAGTTACAAACGTATTGGCTTCCGTATTAATTACAGAAAGAATAGAGTTCTGTCCAAATCCTCCTTGATGAGCCACATATAAATCGCCACGAATAAGCATCAATTTTTCTGGTCCAAATGCTACCGAAATAGTTGAAGTAACTGTATTGGTACTCAAGTCAATTACCGCAATAAAATCGTCATTATTATCAAACGGATCACCCCAATTACTCACATAACCTTTAGTACCTTCAGCCACAAAATATCTTGGATTATCTAGCCCATCTGAAATAGTTGCAATACTTTCAAAAGTATATCGATTTACCACTTCAATTTTATGCGAATTATTAACAACTATGTAAGCATTGTCTTCACTAAAGCCCATAGATTGCACAATGTTTCCGAGGTCAGAGTTATTTACATTGTTAAAAATAGTGTGATCTACTTCAGTAAAATCATTCGAGATAAAACTCACGGTTCCAGTTCCAGTTCCAAAAGGACCTTCGTTGGTAACAAAAAATCCGTTTTCGTAGTCACCCAATGGTTCCTCTACAGTTACATTATCATCTTTACTACAAGATGCCAAAATTAAAGTGGCAATTAACACATAAGAAATTCTTTTTAATAGTTTCATTTTTGTTTAAAATTTAAAGTTTATAAAGGTTTGAAAATTTCGGTTAGGCATTGGCCTGTATGCAACATTCTCATAATATGTATTGAAAATGTTGTTAATTTTTATTCCTATTTTAATAGGAAATGATTGTTGTTTAATTTCATATTCAAGTCCGAGATTTGAAATTGAATAAGCATCTAATATTCCTACATTATCGGTCGTTGTAAAAACTTCTCCGTTAAATAAAAACTGATAATAAGCAGAAATTCTTTTAAAATCATAAGAAAACAATCCTGTTACTTTATGATACGGAGCATAAATTAATTGTTTGTCTTTTTCTTTATCGATAGCTGAAGTATAAGCGTAATTTACGGAAATACTTAGTTGGTGTTTTTTAATATTTTTTGAATATTCCGTAAAAAACTCCACACCATAATTTTCGCTTTCCGAAATATTTACAGGCATCCACAAACCACTTTCTGTTGGTTGCCATTTTATTAAATCGGTTGATGAAATATAGAAACCATTTAATCTAAACTGAAGATTTTCCCATCGGAATTCATTCCCTATTTCTCCTTGATACGAAGTTTCAGGTTGTAGATTTTCATTTCCTCCAGTGTCCCAAAATAAATCGTTGAATGTAGGAACTCTAAAGTTTTTTGAAGCATTCAACTTCAAAGAATACCAAGTGTTTACATCATATTTCACATCGAAAGCAAAAAGGAAAGGATTGTCAAAATTGTTTAAAAATTCTTGCCTTAAATTAATTCCGTAGCTTAATTTATCGGTAATCGTGTGTTTCAATAAAAGTACTGCGGACAAAGTGTTTCGGTCATTTGTTCCAATATTGCTTCCTTCAGACTTGATATACGTATAATTAATAACCGAACTTATTTTAATGTCCGAATTTATTTGATATTCCAACAAATAATCGCCCAAATAGGTGTTTGATTTCCCTTCAAAATATAACTCGTTCTCTTTGTTTGGGTAATAACGATAACGCTCAAAAAGATGAGCAGCTTTTAAGGTAGAAGTCCATTTATTTTTAAGAGTTTTCCAACTTACTAAATTTCGAGTCGTAACATCTTTATAATTATCGTTGGAAGGTGCTGTTATACTTCCTGAAAAATTTCGGTTGCTATTAAAATAATTGCTGTTAAAAGTTAGGCTGCTTCGTTTTAATTTAATCCCTGCGTTTACAGAAACATTAAATCTTGAAAATTCTCCATTTTCGTTTTTCTGATTTAAGTCGATGTACTTATAATCGTTTTCCGAAGAAATAAAATCGACTCCCAAATCAAAATAATTTTTCTTGTTAGATTGAATGGTTTTAAAATTTCCTTCCAAGGTTGAAAAACTTCCGTAACCTATTTTTAAATCAGAACTATGCTTATTTTCAAAAGCAATAGTATTGTTTAAATGAATACTTCCGCCAACAGCTCCGCTCCCATATTGTGTGCTTCCGCCGCCGCTTCTAATGGTAATATCACTGAATGAATTTGGCGAAATTAAATTAAAATCGGTTTGTCCATTTAAGTTGGAATTAATGTTAATTCCGTTCCAAATAACTGCCGTTTGAGCTGCATTTGTTCCTCTAAAAGATGGCGATGAAACCATTCCATAGCCATTTTCTTTAAAATAAATAGTGGAATTTAATCGTAAAACATCGGTTAAAGAAACTGAATTACGTTCGATTAAGGTATCGGGTATATTAGTGAGTTGATAGCCTTCAGAATAATCGGAAAGTTTAGAATCTATAAGGAGAACCTCATCTAATTTCTGAATAGAATCTAACTGTGCATACAATGGAGTAGCACAAAAAATAGCAAATAAGTAAAAGTAAACACGTTTCATATTCATTTGCTTTTATCCCGAAAGCTCGATGATTAAATTAATGAATTTGGCAGGTCTCCTGGCTTGTCATTTAATCAACCTTCCCGTCTAAATATTGACAGTGGTTAAGAATTTAAAGATCCTGAAACTCCCGAATATTCGGGACAGGATGACATACAGTTGCGGGAACAGCTTCGGATTTTAACCGAATTCCCTTTTAAGAGTTTTGTCTGTTCGTCCCGATAATTATCGGGAGCAGTCGAGAACTAATTCTCTTTCGCAAACTCAACAAACATCACTCACCAAAATTCTCTACAAAAATAGTACTTTATTTAACAAATCTTCAAAAAAGCAAATTAGTTTTAAACCTCACAGGTTTTAAAAACCTGTGAGGTCTTTTTTTAAATTTCTTTGTGTAGCTTTGTGCCTTCTTTGTGCCATCTGTGGTTTAACAAATTAATAT
>JALWUJ010000146.1 GCA_027080135.1 Flavobacteriaceae bacterium
GTTGATGGAATATTTATACCATTCCAATAAGATTTGCTAAAAAAAATAGTATTCCTATTAATATTCCGGTACCAAAGACGATAAATAAAAACAGAAAACCAAGACTTCTCCATAAAAAAGCTTTTGGATTGTTTTGTGCCAATTTTTCAGATTTGGTCAATCTAAGTTTTTTTGAAATAGGAAGCAACTCCATAAATTCTATAATTTTAACAACTTTTTCCATCCGATGTCTTAAAAGTTCAGTTTCAAAATCGTCCAAATTTGCAAAAGTGAAGCTAATATCAACTTGATTTGGTACCGTAATCATTCCCCATGAAAGAAGATTTGCTTTTGGGTTGGTTAGACTCGTCAAAGCATTTTCAATTTCAGGATTAGTTAAAAAATTTTCAGTAAAAATCTTATCTGGAGACCAAACTTCCCTCTCAAAATTATTTATTTTTAAAGCTGAAATCTTTTTAAAACCTTTAAATTTCATAACCCTGTTTGTTATAAAAATTAATACTTTCCCTTGGGTAAGTTTAGTAATTAATAATCGAGTGGGTTTTTTGAATGGGATTGATATTCGCATCCTAATACCTTGATAGGTTCTATATTTTACTAAATAATCAACTCCAAAACCAGTGTATTTTGTACGTCTTAAAATAGTGAAAGAAACTTGGATTTCCCGATTGTTTATCTTTCCTTTATATTTAGAAAATGCTGTTAAACCTTCCTTATTTTGGGTAAATCCAATGGTCGAAAATGATTCGTTTAAAAAATGTTTAATTTCAGAATTGCTTCCAATACCAGCGAGAGAACCTATGGGTTTAAAAATGAGCTTTTTTTGTTTTTCCATCCTGCCAAATTACTCAATTATAAATGGCTGATGGTCATCCTCTTGGATGAAATATAAAATCTAACTTACCAAAGCACCATTCTTGACCTCTTCAGAATCTGGATTTAAAAAAACCAAATTACCATCAGGAGTTTCGGTCATTAAAATCATTCCTTCGCTTTCAACTCCTCGCAATGCTCTTGGAGCCAAGTTTACCAAAACGGTTACTTTTTTTCCAATTACTTCTTCTGGAGTGAAACTTTCAGCAATTCCAGAAACTATGGTTCTAACATCAATTCCTGTATCTACTTTTAAGACCAATAGCTTTTTGGTTTTTGCCATTTTTTCAGCTTCCAAAATGGTTCCTACCCGCATATCTAATTTGGTAAAATCATCAAAATTTATCATATCTTTTTGTGGTGTAATAGCCTGTGCTGAGCTTGTCGAAGCATTTGCTTTTTTGGTTGCTTGTAATTTGTCTAATTGCTGTTGTACTTGCTCGTCTTCAATTTTACTGAATAATAATTCGGCTTTTCCTATTTGATGTCCTGAAGGGATTAGGATTTGTTTGGAGGATATTCCGTTCCACTCTTCGGCTCCGCTCAGAGTTCGGTTTGTTTGGTCGCTGAGCGGAGTCGAAGCGACATTGTTATTTAAGTTAAGTATATCTTTCAATTTTGTAGAAGTAAAAGGTAAAAAAGGTTCACATAAAGTGGATAAAGCTTTAGCAATTTGTAAGGCTACAAACATAACCGTTTTTGTTCTTTCTTTGTCTGTTTTTATGGTTTTCCATGGCTCTTCATCTGCTAAATATTTGTTTCCTAAACGCGCAACATTCATTAATTCTGCTTGTGCTTCACGGAAACGATATCTTTCAATAGAACTTGCAATTACATCTGGATAGGCACGTAATTCATGTAAAGTCGCTAAATCTACTTCAGAAAAAGAAGCAGGTTCTGGTACCATTCCATCATAATATTTATTGGTTAAAACCACCACACGATTGATGAAGTTTCCGAAGATTGCCACCAATTCATTATTATTTCTTGCTTGAAAATCTGCCCAAGTAAAATCGTTGTCTTTGGTCTCGGGAGCATTGGCTGTTAATACATAACGCAAAACGTCTTGCTGATTTGGGAATTCTTCTAAATATTCGTGCAACCAAACCGCCCAGTTTTTTGAAGTTGAAATTTTATTGCCTTCTAAATTTAAAAATTCGTTGGCAGGAACGTTGTTTGGTAAAATGTAACTTCCGTCTGCTTTTAACATACTCGGAAAAATAATACAGTGAAAAACAATATTGTCCTTTCCTATAAAATGAAGCAGCTTAGTGTCTTCGTCTTTCCAATAGGGTTTCCAATCTTTTCCTTCTTTTTCTGCCCATTCTTTGGTGGCAGAGATGTAACCAATTGGAGCATCAAACCAAACGTATAATACTTTTCCTTCGGCTCCTTCAACTGGAACTGGAATTCCCCAATCCAAATCACGAGTTACGGCTCTTGGTCGCAAACCATCATCAATCCACGATTTGCATTGTCCGTAAACATTGGCTTTCCAGTCTTTTTTATGTCCTTCGATAATCCACTCTTTTAGCCAAGGTTCGTAATGGTCTAAAGGTAAAAACCAGTGTTTTGTTTCTTTTAAAGCGGGAGTGTTTCCGGTAATGGATGACTTAGGGTTTATTAAATCGGTAGCGTTGTGCGAAGTTCCACAGCTTTCACATTGGTCGCCATAACTTTCTTCAAAACCACATTTAGGGCAAGTGCCTACAATAAAACGGTCTGCTAAAAACTGATTGGCTTCGGCATCGTAAAATTGCTCGGTGGTTTGTTCTATAAATTTTCCATTTTCGTATAGTTTCTTGAAAAAATCGGAAGCGGTATCGTGATGTACTTTTGCTGAAGTACGCGAATAATTATCAAACGAAATTCCGAAATCCTGAAACGATTGCTTGATAATGGCATGGTATTTATCGACCACTTGTTGTGGTGTAATGCCTTCCTTTTTAGCTTTAATAGTAATAGGAACGCCGTGTTCGTCACTACCACAAACAAAAGCAACATCCTTGCCTTGCATACGTTGGAAACGCGAATAAATATCTGCTGGAACATAGACTCCTGCTAAATGACCAATATGTACGGGTCCGTTGGTATATGGCAAAGCTGCCGTGATGGTATATCGTTTTGGTGAATTTTGCATAATCAAGTTTGAATGATGCAAAAATAGGGATTTTATTTGTTGAAATGTAAATGAAATATAAAGTAAAAGACCTAAGAGGTTTTGGAAACCTGTTAGGTTTCTAATTAATTAATTTGAAGTATTTCTCCATCCATTGGAATCATTACTTTTTCAGAAAGGCCTTTGTTTTCTAACTCTTCCCGTAGTTGCTTTCTAGTAGTAGGACAATGATTAACCGCTTCTAAATGATTGGCAATAACATTTCCTGAAGCATTTTTTACAAACCGAAGAATATCCTCCATTTTCATCAATAAAGGTTGAAACAAATCTAATTGAGCAGTCCCACAAGCTACCACGCTAATATCGGGTTCATACTCTTTTAAAACCTTATCCACCGCTTCGGTATAAATAGTGTCTGAACTTAAATAAATTGATTTTTGATTGGGTAATTCCAGATAGAAACCCATGACATTTCCCATAGGTTTTGCAATATATCCGTATCCGTGTTTTGCTGGAATACCTTCAATAGTACCGCCCAAGAAAGGATTTTTTTTAAAATACCGAAGTGTTTGTACCACGTTTAAACCCTTTGATTTAAATAACTTTTCATCTTTATAACTACAGGTAACAGGGGTGTTATTTTCAAGTAAAAAACGTTCTCCTTCTTTATCAATATGATCGGGATGTTTGTGCGTAATTAAACAATGAGTTATTTTTTTTAAAATGGTTTTGCAAGATTCGGGAAGGGAAACAACAGGATTCTTCCGAGCTTTAAAACGGAAATAGGTAAAAGTTGCCATTGTTCCTTTTTCGCCCAACATTGGGTCAACGAGTATGACATCCTTTTCAGTTTCAATAAGCATTGTGGCATTTCTGAAATGATGAATTTTAAGCATATTAATTTATACGAATGGATTTACTATAATACTGTCCATTGGTATTAATTCTGTAAATATACTGTCCAAAACTTAGTGTTTGGCTGCTATTTGCTTTTATGTCTATGGAATGTCTTCCTTCAATAAAAAAATTGTTTGCAAGAGTGGCAATTTCTCTTCCCATCATATCGTATAATTTTATAGTAACCTTTGAGGAAGTAGGCATATTAATTTCTATATAAACCCTATCGTTTTTATAAATTGGAACATGTGCAAACCGAGTTACATTACTAAAGTCGGAAGTATTAAGTGTTTCGCAATTAAACCCTAAATCTAATTCTTGATAGGTTTCATTTAATAAGACAGTACTCACTATAGATGGGTCTAGACAGAACCAATTGGTCAAAACCGTAGAATAAACATCTCTAAAGTCTGAAGATGGTATTAAATTATCATTAGCATCCCAAGTATTTATATCTGGTTGAGTTCCTACAAAACCGCTTCCATTAAGTCCTGACCCAAAAAGCATTACTGGCGATGCAGCTCCGTGATCTGTTCCTCCAGAACCATTTTCGTAGGGTCTTCTTCCAAATTCAGAAATAGTCATTGCTAATACTTTGTCATCCATTGAAGATGTTGCCAAATCATCATAAAAGGCTTCTATAGACTTAGATAAATCTTCTAATAACTCCTGTTGTCTTACCATTTGGTTGGCATGAGTGTCAAAACTTCCTAAAGTAACCATATACACTTTAGTTCCTAATCCTCCTTTAATTAATCGAGCTACCATAGCCAATTGTACTGCTAATTCTCCATTTCCATAATTTGCATTATTAGTAGCTGCTAGATAAGCATCATTAATTGTTTGTGAGTATGTAAAAGTTGTATTGGCAGTTGCCCGCATAAACAATAGTTTATCTCCATAAACACAATCTGGTAAATTAACCACGTCATGAAGAACCCCATTTTCTGCAACATTTTGTAATTGATCTGGATTGGCTACAGAAAATGCGTAATTACTATTATTTCCGTCAAAAATTAAGTTTCCTACGCTTCCAATTTGAATTGCTGGTGGTATTTCGGGCGGATTAATAATATAATCTGGATATAAATCTTCAAAATAGCGTCCCCACCATCCAGTTGGTTCAACAAAATTATCTGCTGCGGAAGCCCATATATCGGTAGATCTAAAATGAGAAAGATTTTGTTCTGGATATCCAACACCGTGAACAACTTTCATTTTACCATCTCCCCAAACGGTTTCTAATTCGCTCATATAATTTGGTATAGCAAAATCTGCGTTTAGATTTATCAGATCATTTTCTTGATGTCTTATCGTAGGTCGCAAATTTGCATAAGAAGCATAATCGTAAACAGGAACAATTGTATTTAGTCCATCATTACCTCCATTTAATCTTATAATTACTAGAATATTGTCGTTTTCACTTTCGGCCAAAGCAACAGATAATGGAGAAGGTCTTGTTGCAGATATTGCAGCACCGCCCATTAACATACTCCCTCCTCCAGCAAGACCTAGAGCTTGAATGAAAGACCGTCTATTCCAAAGAGAATGCTCATTGTCATGAATTGTTTTTTCTTGAACCTTTGTACTTTTTTTATCTTTATTACCCATAGCTTTTTATTTTAATTGAAATTCGGGAATGGTTGCAATATGAACCAATAATAAATAAACTTGATAAGATGCATCGGGCCAATCTAAATTCCAAAGACCGTCATCGTAATAGTTTTGAGGAACTTCCCATTTAAAAATATCGGTGGCTATATCATAATCGGTTGCTGTAAATAATTCTTTTGATGTAAAATGGTCTATTAATACTTGAGTTATAAAATTTGGATCATTACTATCATTAGTTAATTCCTTTGCAAAAACCACAAACGAATCCTGCAATCCTAAATCATATAAATAGCTTAAATAAATTTTAAAAAAATCCCATCTTCCAGTAAGAGTTGATGTATTTATCCAATCTTCATCCCTTTGCCAACCAGATACATCTGGTGGATTGTAAATTCTTTGTCCAAATTGATCAGCGAAGTACAGAAAGTACTCCATTACCTCATCGTTATAAAAAAACTCTGTTTCATTAATAAATTGAAAAATAAGATCAAAAGGACTTTTTATAACAACTCCTAAAGCACGTTCATTAAAGAAATGTTTGCTTTTAAACAATTGTTTTAACATTGGTAAAAGCTCATAATTATTATCAATTAGTGTTTGAGATAAAGGTTGAATAATGTTTGCCTTTATATTAACATCTACTTCTGGACTAACAAAATATTTGTATAGTTTTTCACAGATATAAAAAGCTAATAAATCGCCTTTTTCTTGAAATAGTATATCTATAACATCATCATAACCCCAATTTCCAGTTTGTCCAAATATTGTTTTATCTCCATCCCAAAAAGTACTATTGTCAAAATATATGTTTCCTCCAATTTCATCCCAATGGTTATATCCTGTTAGAGCTTTTGCTGTATCTACAATGTCTGCTTGTAAGTAACCATTGCCTTCTCCTAAAGTAAATAGTTCATACAGCTCTCTTGCGTAGTTTTCGTTAGGTTCAGTATTGGTATTTTCAAACCCATTTAGATAAATTAACATTGCAGGATTTATACCAATAGCTCTTACAAACTCTTTTAAGTTTCCTAAAGCGTAGGTTTGTATTGTATTGTAATATTGAAATAAATAAGGAGAATAATAATAAGTTTCAATTCCTGTTACAAAGTGATTTGACCAAAATGCAACCAAACGTCCTCGCAAATCTTCAGACATAAAATCATTTCCAGTTTGTACTAACCAATCATTAATGTATTGATTGTTTTCTGTTTCGAAATCTGAAAAATTATTAATATTATAATAAGCCCAAAAAGGAGCTGTTGTTGGCGGAAGGTTAAATGCAGTGTCAACAACTAAATCAATAAAATCATTAGGAGTTTGTCCAAGTGCTGCGTCAACTTTTGTCTGTGAAGCTCCAAACCCTAATCTTCTATATACGTGATTAATCTTTATAGTATCCCAAGTATTAGCTCCGTTTGGTATATATGGATCCAAAGTTGCAATATTGCATGAAGGAGATGTAATGGTTTCCATAGGTAAATAGTTAAATTTGTGACATATAAATATACTGAAAATTAAATAATTAGAATTTATTCGACTCCTATTAAACGGAAAGGTTTAATTTTTTATTACATTGGACATACAAAATTAACCTATGCTTCAACCTGAATTTCTTAAAAAAGGAGACACCATTGCCATCGTTTCCACTGCAAGAAAAGTTTCTAAAGAGGAATTAAAGCCTGCTTTAAAAATTTTGAAAAATTGGGGTTTGCAAATAGTGCTCGGAAAAACGATAGAAGCCGAAGAAAACCAATTTGCAGGAAGTGATGAACTTCGGGCAAGTGATTTTCAACAAATGTTAGACAACCCAAAAATAAAAGCAATTTGGTGTGCTCGTGGTGGCTACGGAACAGTTCGGATGATAGATCTATTAGATTTTACCGAATTTAAAAAACACCCCAAATGGATTATTGGTTATAGCGATGTAACAGTATTGCATTCACATATTCATACTTTAGGAATCGCAACCTTACACGCTCAAATGCCTGTGGCTATTGAAACTAAAACGGAAGCATCTGTAAATTCAATTTATAAAACGCTGTTTGGGAAAGAATATTCATTAACCATTCCTTCTAATAAAAATAATAGAATAGGAAAAGCTTCGGGAGAATTAGTAGGAGGAAATTTATCTATTTTATATTCTCTTTGTGGAAGTGTTTCAGCAATAAACACCGACGAAAAAATTCTGTTTATAGAAGATTTAGATGAGTATTTATATCATATAGATCGAATGCTTCAGAATTTAAAACGCAATGGAATGTTCGAGAATTTAAAAGGTTTAATCATTGGCGGAATGACTCAAATGCATGATAATGAGATTCCTTTTGGAAAAACTGCTAAAGAAATAATTTTGGATGTTTGTAAAGATTACAATTATCCGATAGCTTTTAATTTTCCTGCGGGACATTTGGAGGATAATCAAGCTTTGGTTTTGGGCAGAGAAGTGGTTTTGAAGGTTGAAGAAAATAAGGTAACTTTATTATTTTAAGAATTACTTTAAGAGGGTGTCTTTGATTAATAATTTGATGTAATTTGAAGTGCTTACTAATTGAAAATATAATTAAAGTAAAAAATACTTTACATATAGACAGAAATACTATACATTTGTAAAAAATTATTTTTTATGAAAACAAAATATCTTTTTCCGAACAAGTATAAAAAAGCAGGATGGTTCATGCTAATACCTTCATCAATTATTGGATTATTGATTGTAATTTTTGATTATGAGCCTAATTTTTTTGATTTCAATGTTCCTGCATTTTTTATAGATAAAATATTTGGTGATAAACAAATTTTTGGAATGGTAAAAAACAATTTGTTAAATGAATTATTTGGGATATTAACTATTTTAAGTTCCTTATTAGTTGCTTTTTCAAAAGAAAAAAATGAAGATGAGTTTATTTCAAAAATAAGGTTAGAATCTTTGGTTTGGGCTGTTTATTTTAATTACGGAATTCTTTTGTTATCTTTTATCTTTATATATGATTTATGTTGTTTAATATGTTTACCATTTTGATTTTCTTTATCATAAGATTTAACTGGCAGTTATCAAAACTTAACAAAGCGGTAATCTATGAAAAATAGCATTAAAGTTGAAAGAGCAAAAAAAAATATGACTCAAGCCGAGTTGGCTAAATTAGCAGGTGTTAGTAGACAAACTATTAATGCCATGGAATTAGGAAAATATGCTCCATCAACAATTTTAGCATTAAAATTAGCTTCTATATTTGAAGTAGAAATTAGTCAAATATTTATATTAGAAGAAACAGATTGGGAATAAAAAAATTAATAAGATACCTGCAGGATTTCATTTTGAGCAGAGTTGAAAGGCAGGGAAGTAGAATTGAAGGTTGAAGAAAATAAGGTAACTTTATTGTTTAAAGAATAGCTTTATAATTGAAGCATTTGGATTTTGGTATTTATTAATTGGAATTTTAACAATGGCAGCACACAACGAATTAGGAGAATTAGGAGAGCAACTAGCAGCAGATTATTTGCTAAAGAAAGGCTACACCATTTTGGCACGTAATTTTTATTATGATAAAGCCGAAATAGACATCATTGCTCAAAATGAAAAAGACACCTTGGTTATTGTGGAAGTTAAAACTAGAAACAGTGATTTTTTTGGTGACCCTCAAGATTTTGTAAAACTTTCAAAAATAAAACTGCTCGTAAAAGCTGCTAACGAGTATGTGATTTCAAACAACTTAGATGTAGAAGTTCGTTTTGATATTATTGCGATTATCAAAAATAAAAGTATTGAAAAGCTGGAGCATTTTAAAGATGCTTTTTATTATTTTATATGAGTATTTTGAGAGTTAATAAACTTTTTCAACCCGTCTAAGTTTTCAGGTTTTGCTAAAAATCTTTTATTTCTGTCTAAAACAAAATAAGTGGGGGTAGCATTAAGTCCGTAATCTAATACAACTTTACTGTCCCATTTTTTTAATTTTAAAACGTGTATAAAATCTGGGTATTTTTTTATTTCTTTTTCCCAATTACTTGATTCATCTTCAAGACCTACCGCGATTACTTTATAGTTAGATTTGTCCAAAGTTTCTACAAACTGTTTTAACTGTGGAATTTGTTTTAAACAATGTGAACAAGTACTACTCCAAAAAACAAGAATGTAATTTTCGGCAACAGCAATGTCGCTTAATTTCATTGTTTTTGATACACCATTTTCAATGATATCCCATGAAAATTCAGGAGCTTGGTTACCGATTGAAAGGTTTTTATATTGATTTAATTTTTTAACCAAAGCTTTATCATTTTGTTTTTGAGCAAGAGGAATTAAATACATTTCAGCCAAATAATTAGCATTATTGGTTAGCTTATAAGTGTCTAATTTAGCCCACATATTCTCAAAAAAGTTTTTCTGAAATTTAGTATCTGTGTTTCTAACCTTATTGTAAATTGTATCTATATTTTGATTGCAAGCATCGGTTTTTTCGACTCCATCAGGAGTAACTCCCAACATATATGCCATGGATCTTTCCAATAAAAAATTGGAACTTTGTAAAACTACATCTGAATAATTGATATTGGTAAAATAGTTTTTGGTAATATTTTCTATATAAACTTCAGGGCTTTCATATTCTAAAGGAATGTATGGCTTGTTTGCTTTTATAAAGTGATAAACGAGTTTTCCTTTCGATTTTGTTTCGTAAGTATTCTGTAATTCTTCTTGTTTTTTGTAAACAGCAACAATTTCTGAAGGATTAATACTTTCTTTAGTATAGGCAGTTTCTAGCTCTTTTCCTAATTCGGTTGCTTCGGTTAAATAGGAATTTAATAAAATATTTTCGGAAGATTTTTTAAAAACAGCACCCGTATTAATATTAAAATCTATTTCTATATCTTCTTCTGTATTATAAATAATATCAAAATTATATTCTTCTTGAGGTACTGCATAAACTATCTTGTAAATCCCTTTTTCAGCTTTTTTATCGAGATTAAAAACAGCGACACCATTTTTAATTTTCCCTTGAGCAATGTATTTGTGTGATCCAGGAGAATTTTTATACAAAATAGCCCAAGTAAAATCCTTTGCAGGAGAAAAAGTAACTTTTATACTATGTTGTGCAAAAAGAAAATAAGGTAACAATAATAGGGTTAAAAGTAGTTTTTTCATAATTATATTTTGTTGTTGTTTATTTAAAAATTAATCCAAAATTTGATTTAATGAGTGCAAAGCTTTTTCTGTACTGTTTATTTTTTCAAAAGTAATAATTAATCGCAATCCGTTACGGGTATTTTTTTGTTTTATGGTGGCAATATTTGTATGATTTTGAACAAAATCCAACACTTTTCCAAAAATATCACTCTGGTAAAACATACTTTCTTGATCGGCAACAAAATACCCTACCATCCTGTTTTGTTTCATAATCACTCGCTCTAATCCTAGTGTGATTGCCAACCATTTTATTCGAACACTATCTAATAAATCGACTACTTCTGTAGGTAATTCTCCAAAACGATCGATTAAATCTTTTTCGAATTTCTGTAATTCTTCCTCGGTTTTTAATTCGCTTAATTTGTTATAAAGATTCAATCGTTCTGTAATGTTATTCACGTAATCATCTGGGAAAAGCAATTCAAAATCAGTGTCAATAACCGTTTCTTTTACAAAGTCTTTTAGTTCGTGTTTGGTGCCTTCATAAAGGTCTTTAAATTCTTTTTCTTTTAGTTCATCAATCGCTTCAGCTAGAATTTTTTGATAGGTTTCAAAACCAATTTCATTGATAAATCCACTTTGTTCGCCTCCTAATAAATCTCCTGCTCCACGAATTTCTAAATCTTTCATCGCGATGTTCAATCCACTTCCTAATTCGCTAAATTGTTCGAGAGCTTGTATTCGTTTTCGGGCATCATCGGTCATCGCAGAATAGGGCGGCGTGATAAAATAACAGAAGGCTTTTTTGTTGCTACGTCCCACACGTCCTCGCATTTGGTGAAGGTCTGAAAGACCAAAATTATTCGCATTATTTATAAACATGGTATTGGCATTGGGAACGTCCAAACCACTTTCGATAATCGTGGTCGAAACCAACACATCAAACTCATTATTCATAAAGGAAAGCATTAAAGATTCTAGTTTTTTGCCTTCCATTTGTCCGTGACCAATTCCAATTTTTGCATCGGGAACCAAACGTTGAATCATACCAGCAACTTCCTTGATGTTTTCAATGCGATTATGAACAAAAAACACCTGTCCGTTTCTTGAAATTTCATAACGAATAGCATCGCGAATAATCTCCTCGGAAAAACGAACCACTTGTGTATCTACTGGATACCTGTTGGGTGGAGGCGTACTAATAATCGACAAATCCCGAGCAGCCATCAAGCTAAACTGAAGCGTTCTCGGTATAGGAGTCGCCGTTAAAGTAAGCGTATCTACATTTTGTTTTATCGTCTTTAATTTGTCTTTTACTGCCACACCAAATTTTTGTTCTTCATCTATAA
>JALWUJ010000147.1 GCA_027080135.1 Flavobacteriaceae bacterium
ATGTAAAGAACCATCCTGATTATACGTTTTATAGTTATGAGGAATCGGTTTCGGTGTGTTTTAATTATAAAAATATACCAGCAAACCAACTTTGTACCTTATTATATGAACACGCAGAATTGGTTATAGGTTTCGGAACTTTTCGAGAGGATACTTTTATACGTTTAGTTACCGTAAATCCAAATAATAGTAAAGAAGAAATCATTGATTTATTTAAGACTATTGAAGGATTTGTGGAGAATAATTCCTCTTTATTTTAATGCTGTAACACAAAGATTCACGGAGAAACACAGAGTCTCATAGAGAAAATTTACAATTAAAAAACCAATATGGGATTATTTAAAAAAGTTGACAAATTATTAGCTTCCATGGGAAATAAAAGTGCCATGGAACGATTAGACCCAGATACTGAGATCGATGAAAAATTATTAAATATATCAGGAGATAAAATTGCTGAATCTAAAGAAGGTCAATTATGGGTGGGCGTTCAAGAACTAACAGGGTATTATTTTTTAGAAACCATTATTATTAGTGTATTAAACATCAAAACTTTTGATGGTGCAACACTTATTTTTAAAGGTGGAAAAGAAGACTTTGCACTTAAGTCAGACACATTAGAAATTAAATCTGAATTCTCTAATGCCGTTAATCGATTTATCTCTCAAGTTAGTTTTGATATTACCAAAGATGAAATAGAACAAATGGTTAAAGGAGATTTCACCGAAGTAGAAATTAAATTTAAAAAGAATACTATTTTACTTAACAGAGCGGTAGTGGTAAAAGAAAATTAATCTAATTTTAAACCTCTTTTTTATTAACATTATTAAGCAGAAAGCACTTTTTGTAATTCAATAAATTCTGGGCAAGTTTTTATTCTTGTAAACTTAATTTTTTGACCATCTTGTATTATATGACAATGATTGCAATGAGAATTATGGGTAAACCAAAAATTACTATTGATATCAAATTCACCTCCTGTTTCAAAAAAACCAACATAATCCAATTCATGTAAATCGTTATATCGCTTAATTTTATATACTTTTTCAAGGTCAGTTTCTTTTTCAATTTCAAACCAAGCATTGCTTCCTGTTCCTGAAACTTTCTGAGCTGTTTTAGGAAGCTTTGGAAGCTCTAAATATTTTGATTTTTTATTCTTATTTCTACAAAAATAATTGGTTAAGTTTTCTTTTAAAACAGAGCCTTTATAAGTTACAATTACACCGTTTAATACTTCGAAAACCTCTGAACTTGCAGCAATATGAACATTTCCAATCGTACTTGGAGAAAACTTTTTAATATGATGTAAGCCTTTTATAATTTCCTTATTTTCGGTAGAAGCTAAAATAGTTTCTGTTACAAAACGAGAACAATTACTTCCGTTTTTAGCAAAAGCCTTGTAGGGAACGTTGCCTTTATTTTGAAGATTTAAAATATAATTTTGTGCTTTTTTATAACTAATTTCTTCACAAACCGAACCAACCAATCTTCCAGATCCGTGGGTTTTTTGAGGGTTAGATTCTAACCAACGTAAAAACTGATCTAGGTTTTCTAATGGTCCATTTCCTACCAATTTCGCCTTAAAAGGAATTTCTAATTCAGCATCGGTTTTTGCCGATCGTACTCTTCCAAAACCCTTAGGAGTTAAATACCGTCCAAAATCGTAATAGTTGGCTTTTCCTGTTTTATTTTCGATTAATACCATTGCAGCATGTCCTGCTTTTATTTGTTTCCAAGTTCCTAAACCCACTAATGGCAATAATTTACATTGCCACTCGTCACTAGGTTTTACAAAAGTATCTGGATATGCTAAGACAATTAATTTTCCGGAACCAATCATATTTTCACGGTTTTTATTTCTTGAGATTGCAAGTTTTCATATTTCATTTCAACTTGATTTTCCACCTTTTTAATTCTTGTGATACTCTTAGTACGAACAAAACCACGATTCATTACAAGGTTTGTTTTATTATTTCCTTCACCTGCTGTTTTATGAAAATTTAGTATTTCTGCTTCAGAAGGATTTTGATATTCTTTTAAAAATTCTTCAAACCATTCCTCTCGTTTCAATTTAATAGAATTTGAATACAACAAGGATGAAGACCAAATGATAGGCTTCAACGGTTTTTCTGAAAAATGCTTTTTGGCTCCATCCCAAACAAATTCATACAAATGCAAATCATCCTTATAATCCACCAATATAATGGTAAAGGGTTCAATATCATTAAAATTGAAGCTTTCTATTTCAGAAACCGCATTATCACTTGTTAACAGTTTCGTTACAATAACACCTCTACTCAAACGATATTTTTGCTTAGGAATATGTGCTTCAAAACCACCATTTAACAAACAAATTAATCGTTTTTTATCGCTTACACCAATCCAAGTTCCTCCAGCTTTTTCGTCTTTCGGAAATAATAAATTTACTCCTTCAACTGAATATACTTCAGGCGGAATGGTATTTCGAAATGGTGATTCATCGCGATTGGAAGTTAAAATAAAATCTTCATTTTCTTTAGAAAAAAAACTTACGGTACACATTTAATTTAATGTCTTCAATTAAAACGGAAACTTACAAAAAATATATTTGCACTTGTATTTATTTACAAAATATTAGCTATTTCCAATTTCTGAAATTCGTACCTTTGCATTTCAATTTAACTAAAATATTCAATCATGGGAAAAGGATTTTTTGAAGTGCCAATAGCTGTTAACGAACCTATTAAAAGCTATGCACCTGGGTCGCCAGAACGCACAGAAGTTTTGGAAACTTATAAAAAAATGTACAACAGTACGATTGACGTACCTTTATATATTAATGGTGAAGATGTAAAAACTGGTGACACAGCAACGATGTCACCTCCTCACGACCACCAACACATAGTTGGAACTTACCATAAAGCTGAAAAAAAACACATCGAAACTGCCATCGAAACCTCGTTAGAAGCTCGTAAAAAATGGTCGGTAATGCCTTGGGAACAACGTGCTGCTATTTTTCTTCGTGCTGCCGAATTAATCGCTGGGCCTTACCGTGCAAGAATTAATGCTGCTACGATGATAGCACAATCTAAAACCATACATCAAGCTGAAATTGATGCTGCTTGTGAGTTGATAGACTTCTTACGATTCAACGTTCAGTATATGACAGAGATTTATGCCGAGCAACCCGAATCTACCTCTGATGCTTGGAACCGTTTAGAATATCGTCCTTTAGAAGGATTTATCTACGCCATCACACCGTTTAACTTTACTGCTATTGCTGGAAACCTTCCTGCAAGTGCTGCTTTAATGGGAAATGTTGTTATCTGGAAACCAAGTGATAGTCAGGTTTTTTCAGCAAAAATAATTTTAGATGTATTTAAAGAAGCGGGAGTTCCTGCAGGAGTAATACAAATGGTCATGGGAGATCCTGTGATGATTTCGGATACTGTTTTTGCAAGTCCAGATTTTAGCGGAGTTCATTTTACAGGTTCTACCAATGTATTTAAAGGAATTTGGCAAAAAATAGGAACACAAATTCATACGTATAAAACCTACCCAAGAATTGTAGGCGAAACTGGAGGTAAAGATTTTATCGTCGCTCATAAAACTGCACATCCAAAACAAGTAGCAACTGCTATTTCTCGTGGTGCCTTTGAACTTCAAGGTCAAAAATGTAGTGCTGCGAGTCGTTGTTATATTTCAGCAAGTATTTGGGAAGATGTTAAATCACATTTATTAAATGATATTAATTCATTTAAAATGGGCTCTCCAGAACAAATGGAAAACTTTATAACGGCGGTAATTCATGAAGGAGCATTTGACAAATTAGCCTCTTATATTGACAAAGCCAAAACAGATAATAATGTAGATATTATTGCTGGTGGTGGTTACGATAAAAGCAAAGGTTATTTTATTGAACCTACAGTATTATTAACTACAGACCCCCAATATGTTACAATGTACACCGAACTGTTTGGTCCTATTGTTACTATATATGTTTTTGATGATGACAAATGGGAAGAAACCCTTCATTTAGTAGACGAAACAAGTATTTACGCGTTAACGGGTGCTGTTTTTAGTGAAGACCGTTACGACTTAGAAACGGCAGTGCGAATATTAGAAAATGCAGCTGGAAACTTCTATATCAACGACAAACCAACAGGAGCTGTCGTAGGGCAACAACCTTTTGGAGGAGCTAGAGGAAGTGGAACCAACGACAAAGCAGGAAGCAAACTCAACTTATACCGTTGGATTTCTCCAAGAATGGTAAAAGAAACCTTTGTATCTCCTACAAACTACAGATATCCTTCTCTGGGATAATATTAAGAATTATTTTTATAACTCCGTTGTGAAAACTTCGGAGTTTTTTTATGCTTTTTTTTGTAAATTTACTTTTTTTAATTCATCAACTTCTAATTATGCTTCAAAACAAAACTACTTTTTTCTTTCTAATATCGTTTGTTTTTTTATCAAATTCTATTTCAATAATAGCACAAGAACTTGATATAGACAAAGTAAAAACTCAAATTGAAAGCTACAAAAACGACACCAAAGGACCTTACAACCGTATTAAATGGTTTTGTAAAGATGGAACTGAAAGAGCCGCAAAAGATCCTTGTCCAGATGGAGGAAATCAACACGCTTCGTATAAACCCGAAGTAGAGGAACTTGCTAAAAAACATCATCTTTATCTAGGAAATATTTTAGCATCCTCTTCTTTTGATGCTGTATGGGATGCTTCAAATAATCACAGCAGATTAAAACAATACCAAATTGTAAAGTATCTTACCAATGCTGATGAGGGATGGATTTACAGAAAAGGTCAGTTTTACAGAGGTTCTATGCAGTCTGAAGACGAAGAAGCTTGGGGCAAAGATTTTTATAATGAATTATTGAAAGATAGTTCGGTATTAAAATCCAATTATTATTTGATAAAACAATCTTTAAAAGACATTCCTCATATTGGTGACTCCAATATTTCACAATTAATGAGAAGTCAATCCAAAGTTCTTGCTGAAGAAGTCCCAAGTTTTATGAAAATTAGAATTAAAATTCATGGAAACCCAGACAAAACAGATATTTTTACAGTAGAAAATTATAAAAAAACTTATAGTAATAAATTAAACTCTGAACAAATCAAAAAGCTTGATGAACTATTAGAAACACTTCATATATACTACACTCCTGTTAGCGTTTCTGTATTAAAAGAACAAGTAAATAGTATTAAAGGTAATCAAAACACTAAAGATTTAATTTCATCTTTGTTGTCTGAATATGAA
This sequence comes from Flavobacteriaceae bacterium, assembly GCA_027080135.1. GTDB lineage: Bacteria > Bacteroidota > Bacteroidia > Flavobacteriales > Flavobacteriaceae > Marifrigoribacter. Next base: position 5,259 of record JALWUJ010000147.1, read on the forward strand.
TTAACTTCAAAATCTGATGAAAAAGTTCAAGTTTTAGCAGATGTACTTTGTAATATCCGTCAAGAATTTGAAACAATCAATAATTCAAATAACAAGTTAACTTTATTAGACTTATCTAACAAGGTTGAAACTTCTATTTTTATTCAGTCTCAAGAGTGGAAGCCTTCAACTTTAAAAGAATTATTAGAAAAAATTCAAACTTTAAGTTACGTAACTTTAGGTTCGGGGTTAATTGAAACTTGGGAATGGCAACAAGTACCAAACATTTTAGACCAAGAAGAATTACCAAATTCTATGACTCTAGCACAACTCAACGAATTTTTGACAGCTTCAAAAGAAATTGTACAATGGAGTACTGCTATGGTAAAAGCTGTTTATGAAGAAGATGTGCAACTATTTAACTCTTTTGAACCAAAATCATATCAGTTTATCGATGACCGCATCCGTTCTTCTGTGGTTTTAGATTTAGGTAATTCTGTAAGTATGTTAGGAAATATTATTTCTGAACACTCCAATATTGAAAACGACATTTTGGACATTAAAAAACAATCTACCATTAAAGGTTTAAATCCAGGTTATGCCTTTGGAGAGTTGGTTGTTGTTAATGGTCCTTTGGGAGAAGACCAATTTAATAAAGACAAAATATTTGTTTTTGAAAGACCTACTTCTGGATTAAAACCTGTAGCAGGTATTATGACGGTTTCTTCAGGAAACCTAGTCTCTCACGTTCAGTTATTAGCTAGAAATTTAGGAATTCCTAATGCCACACTTTCAAATACAAATCTAGAATCTTTATTAAAATATAATGGTAAAAAAGTGTTTTATGCTGTTTCAGAAAAAGGAAATGTAATTCTGAAATTAGAAAAAAACATGACTAAAGAAGAAAAAGCACTTTTTTCAAAAAAACAACAAAACACTAATAAGGTTAAAGTTCCTGTAGATCGAATTAAACTCGATCAAATTAACATCTTAAACCTTAGAGATGTAAAAGCAGAAGACTCTGGGGTTATTTGCGGACCAAAAGCTGCAAATTTGGGTCAGTTAAAACAAATTTTTCCAGACGATGTAGTAGAAGGTTTTGTAATACCGTTTGGAATTTTTAGAAAACATTTAGATAACTCAATGCCTGGACAAAACATGTCGTATTGGGAATTTTTAAATGAAACTTATAGTAAAGCTTCTGAAATGAAAAATGCAAAAAAATCTGAAAACGAGATTAATGCTTTTCAGGTTTCACGATTAACCACCTTAAGAAAAGCCATTGAAAAAATGGAATTAAACAAAGACTTTGTTTCTGATTTAGAAAAAAGTTTTAAAAGCATTTTAGGCAGTAAAATAGGGACTCAATCGGTGTTTTTAAGAAGCGACACCAATATGGAAGACTTAAAAGAATTTACAGGAGCTGGATTAAACTTAACGCTTTTCAATATTCTTTCAAAAGAAGATATTTTAAACGGAATTAAAGAAGTTTGGGCATCTCCTTACACAGACCGAAGTTTGCGTTGGAGACAAAAATATTTATTAAATCCTGAGTATGTTTTTCCTTCCATAGTCGTTATACCTGGAGTAAACAATGATTATTCTGGTGTAGTAATTACTACCGGAATTAATGAAGGAGAAAAAGACGATATGACAGTTGCTTTTAGTAGAGGAGTTGGTGGTGCAGTGGACGGACAGGCTGCAGAAATGACTTTAATTACTAAAAACAGTAGCAAACTATTAGCTCCCTCAAGAGAACCTAATTATTTGTCTTTACCCTCAACAGGAGGAACAAAAACAAATTATACCACTTTTGAAAGACCAATTCTTAACAACAAGAATAAACAATCTATCCGAAACCTTGTAAAAGAAGTTAGAATTAAAGTACCAAAACGTACAGACCCTAATTACAAAGGAGCTTACGATATGGAGATGGGCTTTAAAGACGATAAACTATGGTTGTTTCAGATTCGTCCTTTTGTAGAAAACAAGAAGGCTAAAAACTCAGAATATTTAAAATCGATTGCACCAAAAATTAACTACAACAAAAAAATATCACTAACCGAAAAAATATAATTATGAAAAATATTATCAAAATTCCTGTTCTTTTAATTGTTGGGTTTATTCTGCTTAGTTTTTATCCGATAGATGGCTTTAAAACAACCGGAATAAAGCGTTTATTATATACTCAGAAAAAGTTAGATGATGGTGAAAAAATTACCCGAATCCCATTTGGAGCTTTACATAGTATGGATTCAATTAAGCTTAATTTAAGAAGTATTAAAAACAAAAGAGTAGAAGATATTTTTGTAAAAGATGAAACTCTTTCTGCTGAAATAAAAAAACTTCTTCCAAAGGGACACTATTCCATCACCGTTTTAGATATGTCTGATACTGATAATTTAAGATATGCTGCCGTAAATGAAAACGCAAGTTACCAACCTGGAAGTGTAGGTAAATTAGTAGTTTTAAATGCATTTTTTAACAATCTACAACGACTTTACCCAAATTCTTGGAAAAAAAGAATCGAGCTCTTAAAGACAAAAAAAGTAACCGCTAGATATTGGGGAGAAGGCGACCACCATACCATTCCGGTTTACGATACTGAAACTAAAATATTAACCAAAAGAAAAGTTCGAGCAACAGATGAATTTACCTTATACGAATGGTTGGATCATATGGTTTCGGTTAGTAATAATGGTGCTGCCTCCGTAATGTACCGTGAAACTGTTTTAATGAATGTATTTTGTGATTCTTATCCAGATTTAAGTAATGAAGAAGCGGAAGAATATTTTAATTCTATGAAAAAAGATAGCCTTCGAAATTTATCTCACGACATTATTAACAATCCACTTCGGGATTTGGGAATTTCGAAAGACGAATGGCGTTTAGGCGGGCCATTTACTCAAAATTCATCTAATAAAATAGGAAGAAAAGAAGGAAGTCAAGCAACACCTGTAGGGCTTATGAAATTCATCGTAAATCTTGAGCAAGGAAATATAGTTGACGAAAAAACTAGCCTTGAAATGAAACGTCTTATCTATTTAACAGATCGAAGAATTAGATATGCAAAAGCTCCAAAACTAGACAGTGCTCGTGTTTATTTTAAGTCTGGGAGCTACTACAGTGGAGGATCTGGAAAATATATGGGAACCAATTTTAACTATATGAATTCAGTAATTATTGTTGAACATCCTAAAACACAAAAGAAATATGCCGTTTGTTTAATGACCAATATTTTAGGAAAAAATTCTGCCAACGACCACTATTATTTAGGAGGTAAAATTGATAACGTTTTTAATAAAGAAGACTAGGAGTTTAAAATGGTATTCGCCAAATTTCTCACCTCTTTATTTTTATGCTTTGAAAGGAGTTCAAGTTTTTTAATAAAGGGGCTTTTATTTAAAAAAGAAATTAATTGTAAAATTAAAATTTTGGTTACAACTCCGCGTTCGTTTAATATTTTTAACAAGCATTTTGTTTCAGATATAGAATCGATTTTTATACCATTATCGGTATCCGAAAGAAAGTGATATTCTAAAAGAGGAACAAATTCTTTTTTTAAATCCGATTGAAGGATATTCGACAGAAACTCGACGGTGTTTATTCTGGATTCTTCTGTTTCGGTGGTAATTCCCTTTTGAGCGATTTCCATATCTGTATCGAGATATTTAATGCTTAACAAATTGAAAATGGTAGATAAACTATCGTCTAATTGTTTTTTTAAATAAAAAACCAACTCTGTTCTTTTCTTTACAGCTTCATCAAACTCTTTACATGTTTGCTTTTTGTTTACTTTTTCTAACGATTTAATATAGCTTAGTGTGTTTTTAAAATAGTGACTTTCTTTAAAAAACACATCACTTAATCTTTTATCAGAAATACGAGCTTTTGAATTATTTATTTCAAGATTTTTTAACCCTTTAGAAGCATTTAATCTAACTAAAACTTCTTTACTTGTAAGAAGCTGAAGCAAAACAACAATTGATTTTTTTGTTTTAAAAATTTGGACGAGCTCTGGAACACATCCTCTAATTTCAGGCGATAACTCTTGATTTTCATCTTTTTCAAATAATAGTTGCACAATATCTTCTCCATAAGTTTGCAAAGCTTTTACAGCATATTTACGGTAATCATCCTCGTTCATAAAACTCAAAAGAATATTTACAAACATTTCGTGATGTGAAAATCCTGCTGCTTTAATAGCATAAATTACCAGTTCTGGTTTCTTAGATTTTAAGTATTTTTCAATAAAAAAATAAAACTCTGTATTTCCAGAATATCCAATTGTAATTAACAATTCTGCAATTTCCTCTTTAGATATTTTTTCTTTTCCTTGGGTGAGTTCGTTAATTTTATTTTTAATTCTTTCAGTTAAATTAAATTTTGCTCCCAACTCTTTGTTATATCTAGATGCTTTTGCTAAACAGAGTAAAGCAATTTGTTTTATCTGTGTTTTTTCATTGTCTAAATAACTTAAATATACCTTATCTTCAATATCAGATGTGTGCAACAAAAGATATTCCATCGCTTCGTATATCACTATTTCATCATTGCTTTGAAGAGCCAATTGTTTTACTTTAACCCTAGCCTCATCCACATTGTAGTTATAAATATCTCTAATTGCTGCTGCTTTAATTTTATCTGAAGGATGGTTTAAAAGTTTTAAGATATATGGTTTAAAAATATCGGATTCATGATATTTTAAATATCGTAACATTACTAAAATTTCTTCTTCTGCACCTTCTTTTAAAACATTAATAGTTGTAGAAATTGAGTTTTCTTCACCAACAAGACTTTCTTTTCTAGTATTGATAACTCCCTTTATATTTTCTCTAAAAGAGTTAAAATAGCTTCGTCGAATTTTATAAATTAAATAGAACCAAACTAATAAAAAGAAAATAACAATAATTGAAATATAAAATGGATCTACCGATAATTTTTCAATAACAAAAATCAATAAAAACCCTGAAATTCCTGTCGCTACACTGTCCACAACAACATCTATAAAAGGTTTTGCTTGTTTTTTGGTTTCATAAGGAACCGGTAAAATTGAAAGTTCAAACGAGGCTTTGTTTATGGATTGCTTAAAACTGGTATCCACTCCTTTCATAAAAATTACCACCCACAATTCAGGAAATACAATAAAGAGAATACTTCCTAAAGTTAAGGTTAAGGGAAGCAATAACATATTAAGGGTTAACCTAAACCTTTTAAGTAATCTATTGGTTAAAAAAAGTTGAATTACAAGTGCCACTATATTAAACGAAGAGTACCAAAAACCAAAAAAAGAGGCCAACTCGTCTGAATTAGTATACGCTTTATGTGCCATAAAACTAAACTGATAATCTACCAATTTAGCAACCAAAACACTTACACCAACCAAAGCAGATATATTAATAAGATGTTTCGATTTTAATACAATTGAAAAAGAGTTTCCCGAAATAGATTCTTCTTTTTTAACTCGTTTCTTTTTAATGAATTTATTTAGTCTATTAATTCTAATTTTCCAAATCCAAAATATAATAGGCAAACATCCTAGTAATAAAGTTGCTGCTAATGCTATAACTGCTTCAGTACCAAAATAATTAGCTACAATCGAAGTTAAATATCCTCCTAAAATTCCTCCTGCTATAGCTCCGGCACCAATAAAACCAAAAAGCCTTTTTGCTTCTCTAATATTAAAAACAATATTAGCAATTACCCAAAACTGTGAGGTGACAAGAACACCAAAAAGAGAAAGTATCACATAATAAAAGTAGAGAAGCCAGTCTTCCATTAATCCTTGTCTAATCAAATAACTCAACATAAAAAATAAGGCACTAAAAAGAATAATTGTGGCAGTTGCTACAAATTTTATGGCAAATTTCTTTACCATTCTATTATAAAAAATCGATGTAAAAATTGCCGTAACTGCAACCAATAAAAACCCGTAAGGAAGTTTTTCAGCACCTAAGTCATGAATAAACAATGCCGAAACCGTTGGTTTTATTAAAAGTAATACAGTAATAATTAAAAAAATATAAAATTGCATTAACAATACAATTTTGCTTTCTCCAGCATGAATACTGAAGTATTTTTTTAAAATTTTTTGCAACATTTTATGTTTTAAATTTCACACCTCAAAGTACGTGATTTTTTTAAAACATTTTCTAATGGCTTTACTAAATTTCTGATAATTGTTTCTCCATTAGTATTTTCAATTAAAGCAACCATTATATACTTTCTGTCAGGCCCCCACACCAACACACTATCTGCATGATAGTTTTTCCAAGATCCCGATTTTCTATAAAAACTTGCATTTGGAGCAAGAGTTTGAAGTGTGTTTATAAATTTATGATGCAATGCTGGATCCTTTAAATACCCTAACATTTCGGCTGAACGTTGTGGGCTTATTAATTTTCCAAAAACCAATTGATAATAAAAGTTACATACCTGAAGCGTGGTTGCTGCATGGCTTATTCCTTTTAGAGGATCTGGATTTCTTCCTCCTCCAGAGCCATATCTTTTTCCACACCACAAACCTCCGCCACAAGATTCATCGTAAAGCTTGGGTTCTACATTTTGGAGAACAGATTCAATTTTATCAAAACCAACTAAATCAATCATACGAGTTGCAGCTGCATTATTAGATTTGCTAATCATTAAACGCAAATCTTTTTTAACGGTTTCTGTTTCTTCAATTTCGCCATTTTCAATCGCATGCATCACTGCGT
>JALWUJ010000148.1 GCA_027080135.1 Flavobacteriaceae bacterium
GGTACTTTTTTATCAAGTTGTTTTCTAACAAAAGTGCATCAGTTTCAGTATCGACTACAATATGCTTAATCGTGACAATTTTTTTGACTAGCACGCGTGTTTTTCCTAAATCGTGTTGTTTGGTAAAATAAGAAGAAACCCGTTTTTTTAAGTTTTTTGCCTTTCCAACGTATAACAATTTGTCGTCTTTATCGTAATATTGATAGACTCCCGGCTTGTTGGGTAAGGTGGATGTTTGTAATGCTACCGAAGGAATTGTCATAGTTCAAAGATAATGATGTTTTATAAAGATTGAATTACTGATTAGTAGATAAATTACTAAATTAGCAACAACGAAACTCACAACATGAACATTGCCATACTTTCAAGAGGAGTTAGCCTTTACTCAACACAAAGTCTGTTTAAAGCTGGAGAAAAGCACCATCATTTAATGGAAGTAATTGATCCTAACTCTTGTACATTAGCCATCGAAAACGAAAAATCCATTGTAAAATTTCTCGGTGATGTGGTGGATGATTTGGACGCAATCATACCACGTATTGGGGCTTCCAACACTTATTATGGCTCCACTTTAGTTCGGCATTTTGAATCGTTGGGCGTATTTACAACCGTTTCATCGAGTGCTATTTTGCAAACCAGAGATAAATGGACTTGTTCGCAGTTACTCTCTAAGGCGGGCGTTCCCATCCCGAAAACAATTTTAGGATTTGCTCCTGAAGCGGCATCACTTCTTACTAATTTTGAAAACCTACCAGTCATTATTAAAATATTAGAAGGCACTCACGGAAACGGAGTAATTTTAGTCGAAACTTATGTGAGTGCTTTATCAACTATAGAAACCTTAAAAACCGCAGGAATAAAATTTTTGTTACAAGAATATATTTCAGAATCTAAAGGAACCGATATAAGAGTAATCGTCGTAGATGGCGAAGTGGTGGCAGCAATGAAACGACAATGTAAAAGTGGCGATTTTAGATCCAATCTTCATCGCGGAGGTTCATCAGAAAAAATAAAACTTAGTTACGAAGAAGAAAACATAGCCTTACGAGCAGCAAAAGCTATGAAATTAGGCGTTTGTGGAGTAGATTTATTGCAATCTGAAAGAGGTCCGTTGGTTCTAGAAATTAACTCTTCCCCAGGTTTAGAAGGAATTGAAACCACTACAAAAATAGATATTTCAAAAAAAATAATTAGCTATATTGAAAGGAATAAAAGTTATTAGTGATGAGTGATGAGTTTAATAAAAATACAGAAAAGCAATACCGAAAAAGCTTTTGCGGCTTCGTGCTTTTGCGAGAGAACACAAAATAATGAAGAATAATTTTATAGAAACCCTTGAAATATTAGGCGAAAGAATAGGATTAGGTGAGAGTAGAGTAATCGATTTTAACCTAGCTAAATTGTTTACTTCTACCAAAATTGAAATTCCTATAATTATTGAAAGGGCTAAAACTCCGGGTCCTACTGTATTAATAACCGCAGCAATTCACGGTGATGAAATTAATGGAGTTGAAATTGTACGGCAGTTAATTGCCCGAAAAGTTAACAAGCCCAAAAGAGGAACTATTATCTGTATCCCAATTTTAAACGTGTTTGGTTTTTTAAATACGCAACGTACTTTTCCAGATGGACGAGACTTAAATAGATCCTTCCCCGGAACTCGAAGAGGGTCTTTGGCAAGTAGAGTTGCCTATCATTTTACTACTGAAATTTTACCTCATGCAGATTATTGTTTGGATTTTCATACGGGAGGTTCCAGCAGGTTCAATGCTGCCCAAATTAGAATAAAACCCAATGACCACAAGCTACTCGAATTAGCAAAAATATTTAACGTCCCATTTACGGTGTATTCCAATAATCTTAAAAAAACATACCGAGCAACTTGCGATAAAATTGGTATCCCAATTATTTTATTTGAAGGAGGAAAATCATTAGAAAGTAACAAACAAATTGTGAATTATGGAGTAAGAGGAACCATTCGGTTTTTAAGTCATTTAGGAATGCTAGATACAAAGTTTAAGGTAACTGTACCTCTAAAAAAAACGGTTGTTATTAAAAAATCCCGATGGTTACGAGCTCAACGAAGTGGTTTGTTTCATTTAAAAATAAAAATTAATAGCTTGGTTGAAAAAGGAGAAATGCTTGCCACCATTACCGATCCCTACGGAAAAATGCGTTATAAAGTTTTGGCTCCTAATAAAGGGTATATTATTAATGTAAATCAGTCGCCCATAGTACATCAAGGTGATGCTGTTTTTCATTTGTCAACAAAAGATGAAACAACTACTGAAGGAGAAAGAGAAAACACCGATGAATAAAACCGAATTTAGAAAAAAGTACAAGCATCTTAGAGAGGAAATTTCAGAAAATGAACTTGAAAATTTAAGTATCAAGATCGCAAATAACTTGCTAAAACTTCCTCCCGAATACTCGATATGGGATTGTAATAATTATCATATTTTTCTTCCCATACCAAACAAAAAGGAAGTCAACACCGAGTACATTCTTCATATTTTACAAGGAAAAGATAAAACTATTATCGTACCAAAAGCACATATTGAAACTGGTGAAATGTCGCACATACTTCTGCAAGACAACACAGTTTTAAAACCCTCAAACTATAATGTACCCGAGCCAGTTTCAGGTATTGAAATTTCTCCTTCACAAATCGATGTGGTTTTTATTCCTCTTTTAGCCTATGATAAAAACGGAAATCGTCTAGGCTACGGAAAAGGATTCTACGATCGGTTTTTAACAAAATGCAAACCTGAAACACTCTTCATCGGACTCTCTTTATTTGAACCTGAAGAAGTGATTCCTTTTGAAGAAACCGATGTTCCTTTGCATTTTTGTATAACACCTAAAAAGGTTTATCAGTTTAAAAAATCGTAGTATATTTAGAAGCTAAACTAACATAGAATTATAATTATGGAAACCATTTCTACTTTCGAAAATTCAGACAATAACCATATGCCAAATAATAATATGACTATGTCTATTATTGGTGCTGTTTTAGGGCTTTGCTCACCTTGTTGTATTGGGCTAATAACTGGAATTATAGCCATTGTTTTGGCTTCTCAAGTTAACAATAAATATATGGCAGAGGATTTTGAAGGTGCAAGAAATTCAGCAAGTAATGCCAAAATATTAGCAATTATTTCTATAGTATTAGGTATTATTGGTCTCATACTAAATGCTATTAATTTTATGTTTTTGGGAAATAATTTTTATCAAGACCTTATAAATAATCTATAATTTAAACATAAAAGATTGTCTTTAAATAAACTCCTTTCAATACTAGCTTTTATTGGATTAGGCTTCGGTGTTTATTATTTTTATTCCAACAATCCCGCAAGTAAGGAAAGTCATTTTGCAGTTTGTATTACCAAAGCGGTAACAGGATATGATTGCCCAGGTTGTGGAGGACAAAGAGCGTTTCACGAATTATTACACGGAAACTTTATAGAAGCAGCAAGACTAAATTTGTTTATTTATTTTTTCGCTCCTTTGCTATTGTTTATTTTTCTGAAAGTAACTCTGAAGCCGTTTGGTATCAACTTACCTGATATTATTTTATCTACAAAATGGTTGGTTGCCATATTGATGGCAATGCTAATATTTACAGTTCTAAGAAATGTAGTTTAATACTTTTGTCTTTCTGGGTTTGACCCAGAATCTAATTTATCACCTTCTATTTTATTGTGGATCCTGAGTCAAGCTCAGAATGACAAAGCGGATTAGTTTATACTTTCCTCTTTCCCCTCCTTCGGAAAAGCACGTTTGTTAAAAACAATGAGCAATCCAAAACCGGTACTAATAGACATATCGGCAATATTAAAAACGGGGTCGAAGAATGTGAAGTATTCGCCTCCCCAAAACGGAATCCAACTCGGTAAGAATCCTTCCCACATCGGGAAATGTAACATATCTACTACTTTTCCGTGAAACAGTGTTTCGTAACCTCCATCGGGTGGAAACATGGTGGCAATTTGTCGGTGCGAATCATCAAATATAAGTCCGTAAAAAACAGAATCGATAATATTTCCCATAGCTCCTGCAAAGATTAATGCAATAGAAACAATTAATATGTTTGGATGTTTTTTACGTACCGAATCCCACAACCAATAACCAATACCAACAATAGCAACCAACCTAAAAAGAGTTAAAAAAAGCTTGCCGTATTGTCCAGGGATTTTTGCTCCCCAAGCCATTCCTTCGTTTTCTACAAAAGCAATTTTAAACCATTCGAAAATAGTGATACTTTCTCCTAACTGAAAATGAGTTTTGATATATATTTTTGAAATCTGATCTATCAGCAAGATCAAAATAATAATAAAAATGGATTTTTTTAGTGACATAGATTTTTCTAATGTTGGCAAAAATAAGGTTTATTCATGAATTTGATATAAAGAAATATCACCACTTAAACTCTCGGCTTCTATTTGATAATCTGAGGCGTTTTTATTTCTGTTTAAAAGCTCATTTATTACTGTTCCTTTTTTTGAAATTGCCCTTGCAAACATTTTGTTTTCGGCGTAAACTTCAATAAATCCCTGCTTGGTTTTTAGCATAGCGTTTCCTAAAAAATCTTGCAATTTGCAATTTCCGTTTTCTAATAAAACTGAAATATTTTTAAACTTCCCATAAGTTTCTACCGAAGCTATTTCGGCTTCAATTTTAATACTTATTTCTTCTGGAACAATTAATTCTATTTCGATAGCAATTACTTTATGGGCGGCAAGTTTGTCGTTTTCAGTTTTAAAAAAAGGCGAAAATGAAGTGTCTATTTGAAGAGTTCCTTCTTTTTCAATCATATTTAAAACTACATTTTCGTAATGTTCGCCTTCAATATGGGTTTTTATTTTTATAGTGTTGGTTTTCTCTGAAGTAATTTTTATATGATAAATAGTTTCTGTAGAAATTTCAATAGTAGAAATTTCGGAAGCACTAAATTCCTGTTCCATTACCTTTTGGGCAAAGGAGTTTCCGAAGAACATTAAAAATAATATGAAGTTGATTTTTTTCAATTTGAACTATTTCAGAAATCACTAAAAATAAAAAATTCCAAATCCCAAAGTCGATTATTGCTTTTGGAATTTGGAATTTATAATTTTGATTTTAAAAGGGTTATTGCATATTCTTAGCTTCGATACTAAGTGTTGCGTGTGGCACTAATTTAAGTCGTTCTTTATTGATTAACTTTTTAGTTACACGGCAAATTCCGTAGGTTTTATTTTCAATACGTATTAATGCGTTTTTTAAATCACGGATAAATTTTTCTTGACGTATTGCCAATTGCGAAGAAGTTTCTTTGCTCATTACCTGACTTCCTTCATCAAAAGCTTTAAAAGTTGGTGCGGTATCATCGGTACCATTATCACTATCGTTACGGAAAGCACTTTCAATTAAATGCAATTGTTTTTCTGCATTTTCAATTTTTTCAAGGATTAATTGCTTGAATTCTTCTAACTCGCTGTCGCTATATCTTACTTTTAATTCGTTGTCCATAATACTATACTTTTTTAATTTGTAACCTACTGGCAATATCATCAAAAACTATCTCGGTTCCTTCATTTAGTTTTTCTTCAAATTGCAAAACTTCGGTTAGGGTTTCACGTTTAATATAATCTAAATTTTGGCTTACTGCCTTGTTTAATTTTTCATCTTCTTGAAGGGTAATTTCTACTCTGTCCATCACTTCAAAACCAGCATCTTTTCGGATGTTTTGAATTCTATTAATCAACTCTCTTGCAATCCCTTCGTCTTTTAACTCTGGGCTTATCGTTACATCTAATGCAACGGTAACGCCATCGTTATTTGCTACCAACCATCCTTCAATATCTTGAGAACTTATCACCACATCATCTTTGCACAATGTAGTATTTTTTTCGTTAACTAAAACATTTATTTCTCCTTCTTTTTCGAGAGTTGAAATTTCTTCTTGACCAAAATTGGTAATTACTTGTGCAACGGCTTTCATTTCTTTTCCGAAGCGAGGTCCTAACTTTTTAAAGTCTGGTTTTATCTGTTTTACCAAGATTCCTGAACCTTCATCAATCAGCTCGATTTCCTTTACGTTTACTTCCGATTTTATTAAATCTGAAACAGCCAAAATCTCCTCTCGTTGCTCATTATTCAACACCGGAATCATTATTTTTTGTAAGGGCTGACGAACTTTAATTTTCTCTTTTTGACGTAACGATAACACCAGCGAAGATATTGTTTGTGCCTTTTGCATTTTATGCTCTAGCGACTTGTCTATGTATGACGAATCGGATTTCGGGAAGTTACTTAAATGCACCGAAATTTCGTCGGTTTTTACCGTTCCGTTTAATAAATCGCGGTACATTCTGTCCATAAAAAACGGAGCAACAGGTGCACTTAATTTACAAATGGTAAGCAAACAAGTGTGTAAAGTTTGGTATGCCGAAATTTTATCTTCGCCATAACTTCCTTTCCAAAAACGTCTTCTGCTTAAACGCACAAACCAGTTACTTAGGTTTTCTTGTACAAATTCTGAAATCGCTCTTGTTGCCTTGGTAGGTTCGTATTCTTCGTAAAATTTATCTACTTTTTTTATTAAAGTATTTAATTCTGAAAGAATCCAACGATCAATTTCTGGTCGTTTTTCTAAAACGATATCTGCTTCGGAATAATTAAAATTATCCAAATTAGCATACAAACTGAAGAAACTATAGGTATTGTAAAGTGTTCCGAAGAACTTATTTCTTACTTCTGAAATTCCTGCCAAATCAAACTTTAAATTATCCCAAGGATTCGCATTACTAATCATATACCAACGGGTGGCATCGGGACCAAATTGGTCTAACGTTTCAAATGGGTCGGTGGCATTTCCTAGACGTTTGGACATTTTTTGTCCGTTTTTGTCTAAAACAAGTCCATTGGAAACTACATTTTTATAAGCAACATCATCAAAAATCATCGTTGCAATCGCGTGCAAAGTATAAAACCATCCACGAGTTTGATCTACTCCTTCGGCAATAAAATCTGCTTTTCGCCAAGTGTTCTCTACTTTCTCTTTATTCTCGAACGGGTAGTGCCATTGTGCATACGGCATAGAACCACTGTCAAACCAAACATCAATTAAATCGGCTTCACGTTTCATTGGATTTCCGGAAGCGGAAACCAATACAATTTCGTCAACAATGTTTTTATGAAGATCTACTTTTGCGTAATTTTCTTCGGAAAAATCATTGGAAACAAAATCTTCAAAAATGTCTTTTTGCAAGAAACCAGCTTTAACTGATTTTTGCATTTCGGATTTTAATTCTTCAATCGAGCCAATTGCCATTTCTTCGGTGCCATCTTCGGTACGCCAAATAGGAAGTGGGATTCCCCAATAACGAGATCGTGATAAATTCCAATCGTTTGCATTGGCAAGCCAGTTTCCAAAGCGTCCTTCTCCTGTTGCTTTTGGTTTCCAATTAATGCCTAAATTAAGCTCGAACATTCGATCTTTAAAATCGGTAACTTTAATAAACCAAGAATCTAATGGATAGTATAAAATAGGTTTATCAGTACGCCAACAATTGGGATAACTGTGGGTGTATTTTTCTACTTTAAACGCTTTATTTTCTATTTTTAATTGGATGGCAATCTCTACATCTACCGATTTGTCGGGTGCTTCGCCATCTGCGTAATATTCATTCTTTACATATTTACCAGCGTATTCCTTCATTTCTGAACGGAATTTTCCTTGTAAATTCACCAATGGCACTAACTTCCCGTTTTCGTCTTTTACCAACATTGGCGGTACTTCTGGCACTGCTTGTTTAGCAACCATCGCATCATCGGCTCCAAAAGTTGGTGCGGTGTGCACGATTCCTGTTCCGTCTTCGGTAGTAACAAAATCTCCAGCAATTACTCTAAAAGCATTTTCAGGATGGTCGTTTGGTAAGGCGTAAGGCAATAATTGTTCGTATCGACTTTCTAAAACATCGGCACCTTTAAATTCTTTCAGAATAAAGAATGGGATTTTCTTTGCTCCTGCTTCATAGTTTTCTAAATCTGCTTCAGTTGAAACTTCTTCAAACTTTCCTGTAAATTGTTTTCCAACTAAATTCTTGGCTAAAATTACCTGAATTTCTTCATAAGTATATTGGTTAAAGGTCTTTACTAAAACGTAATCTATCTTTTTTCCAACGGTTAATGCCGTGTTAGATGGCAAGGTCCAAGGAGTTGTCGTCCAAGCCAAAAAGTGAATGTCGCCCTCGAGTTCTTTCAGAAAAGTTGGCAAGGTTTCTTTGATGGCTTTAAACTGAGCCACCACCGTTGTATCGGTTACATCTTGATAAGTTCCGGGTTGGTTTAACTCGTGTGAGCTTAATCCTGTTCCCGCTTTTGGAGAATACGGCTGAATGGTATACCCTTTATAAAGTAAGCCTTTATTGTAAATTTCTTTCAGCAACCACCAAACCGTTTCCATATATTTTGGATTGTAAGTAACGTACGGATCCTCCATATTTACCCAATAACCAATGCGTTTGGTGAGGTTGTTCCAAATATCGGTGTAACGCATTACAGCCTTACGACAGGCTGCGTTATAATCTTCTACCGAAATGGTTTTACCAATATCTTCTTTAGTAATTCCCAGTTCTTTTTCTACCCCTAATTCAATTGGTAAACCGTGGGTATCCCAACCTGCTTTTCGTTTTACCTGAAAGCCTTTCATGGTTTTATAACGTGGAAAAATATCCTTAATCGCACGTGCTAAAACGTGATGTACTCCTGGCAAACCGTTGGCAGATGGTGGCCCTTCAAAAAACACAAAAGGAGGTTTTCCTTCACGAGAGGAAATACTCTTTTCGAAGATGTTTTCTTTTTCCCAAAAATCGAGTATTTCTTCCCCTAATTTGGGAAGGTTTAAGCCTTTATATGTCTTAAATTCTGTGTTCATTTTTTATTCTTTTCTGAATTATTTTTCAGTTACTAAAAAGATAGCTGCGAAATTAAGAAATTGTTGAGATAAGACAATGCTTATTGCCTTAAAATTAAGGGACTAAAAAAAGCCTTGCAGAATTAACTACAAGGCTTGAAGTAGTAAAAAATACTATTTATTAAATCTTAATTCTTCAAAAGTATTGGTTGTAATATCTCCAATAGTAACTTCATTCTCATATTCCAAATACAATTCTGATTCAGTAAAACGGGTAATATCGTATAATTTAGTGATATTTTGACCTTCTATTTGGTATGATAAAGTTAATGTACTATTAGTAGAGTTCAGACTATAAGTTCCATTTACATCTAATGAAACTATAACATCATCATTTACTGTTGTTTCTCCTGAAGCAGATACAATGGTTACTCTTGTTGTCAACAAACCATTTGCTATAAAAGTTCCGCCATTACTAAAAGTGTAGTTTACGTCCTGAAATATAATACCATCTGTTGTTGTAGTGGTAGTTGAAGAAGTCCCATTAGAAAAAGTAACTGTTTCGGCAACAATATTCTTTGAAAAAAACTGAGAGTAAGTATCTATAAAATTCTCTAATGTTAAGTCGTAAGTGTCATTATTATTGTTATCACTACTACAACTCACTAATGTAGCTGCAACGAATAACACAAATAAACTTTTTAATAGTTTCATAGGTTTTATTTTAAGTGACAAATATAAGTTGTTTTTTAGTAGTTTAGTAACCTTAAAACAGCAATAATTCATATTGAAAAAATTTGTAATTCTATTCCTATTTATTTCGTCTTTTTCTGAAGCCCAAGAATATGTAGATATATTTAGAACGGGCTACAGTTATACTTCTGAAGCAAAATTTGACGGTACTAATGAAAGCACCGATGTAAAATCGTTTGAAGCAGGACTTACCTTACCGATTGTTTTAAACGACAAATATGCCTTGATTACTGGAGTGGATTTTAGCACTCATCATTTACTTTTATCACCAGAATTTAATCAAACTACCAATTTGTATAGTGCTCTTTTAAAAGTTGGTGTAGCAACGACTTATAATGAAAAATGGAGCAGTACGATTGTATTATTGCCTAAAATTTCTTCCGATTATAAAAACTTATCTAGTGATGATTTTTACTTTGGAGGTTTTGCAGTTGCCAAACTTAAAAAGAGTGAAAATTTTAAATATCGCTTTGGAGTTTATGCTTCTACGGAAGCCTTCGGAATGTTCGCCACACCCATTTTCGGGTTTTATTATTTGAGCCAAAGTAAAAAACTTGAAATTGATGCTTCCTTGCCCATTTCGGCGGATATAAATTATCGTTTTGGAAAAGCTGCTGTGGGTATTGATTACTTCGGAATTGGACGTAGTTTTAACATAAGTCAAGAAACATCCATTCCTGTTTATGTGGAACAAAGCCCTCTGGAATTTACCAGTTATTTTCAATACGGAATTTTAAACAACAACATTCTTCTTAGAGCTAAAGTTGGTTATACTAGCAATACTCACGAGGTATATGAGCAAGGTGACAAGTTGGATTTTAGATTGTCTGCATTCAGTTTTGGAGATAATCGCACCCAACTTAATCCTGATATATCAGGAAGTGTTATGCTAAAATTTGAAGCTATTTATCGTATTCATTTTAAAGATAAAGAGAGTCGTTAAATCACCTCTTGTTTGTTAAAAAAAAAAAATTAGTATCTTTGAATTACTCCCACAATTAATAAATATGAAACCAGTACAAAGAAAAGATATCTGGAAGGATTTTTCGCGTCCTTCTTGGAAATACAAAAGAAAGTATAAAGTCTCTTGCTATGGAAATGTAAAGCGAGTTAAAAAATTACCGACGGACAAAGAAGTAAAAATTTATGTCTTAGCGGGTTATGAAACTTTTTCAGAAAGAAAAAAAGATGAAAAAACCGATTTAATTTATGTACACAGATTGGTTGCCGAATTATTTTTAGAACATGATCCAGAAAGAAAATATGTAATTCATAAGGATTTTAATAAGTTAAATAATCACGTTGAAAATTTACAATATGTAAATAGGCAAGAGTTGGTTTTACATAATATGAACAATCCCATGGTTATCGCAAAGAAAAAAGAAGCTTATTATATGCCAAAATATTCTAAGTTAAACGTTGGAAAAGTACGAATGATTAAAAGAAAAATATTTGATCCCAATCGCAAAACCCGAATGAAGATGATTGCCAAACAATTTGGAATATCAGAAATGCAATTGTACCGAATTAAATCGGGAGAAAATTGGGGTCATGTAACAGATTATTAAGAATATGAATAAGGAATGTCCAGAATGTGGTGAAAAAATTATTGGTAGAGCCGATAAAAAGTTTTGTAGTGATGCTTGCCGAAATGCTCATAACAATGCACTAAACAAAGACAGCAAAAACCTAATTAGAAACATTAATAATCGTCTTCGAAAAAACTACCGCATTTTAGAATCTTTAAATCCAAACGGTAAAACAAAAACTACTAAAGAAAAATTAGTCCGACTTGGATTTAATTTCGATTTTTTCACCAGTACCTACACCACAAAAGCGGGAGCAGTCTATTTTTATTTATACGACCAAGGCTATCTTCCTTTAGAAAATGATTTTTATTTAATTGTACAGAGGAAGGAATAATTATCCTTTAACTATAAATGTTTTCAAATAAATAATTTCATAAATTTACATTCTATGAAATATCATTTCTCATCCTTTCTATTTATTCTTTTTTTTGGTTTAATTTCTAACGCCCAAAACAATCTCAGCGAAACTGAAATCAACCTCATCAATCTAAGTTTAGAAAAAAGTTACACCTTAAAAGAAGCTAATCACGAACTTTCTATCGATAGTATTGAAAGTAAAACCATTCGTCAAAATTTTATTCCAACCCTAGAAATGAACGCACTTTATGGCTATGGTGCAAGTAGAATTAATGTCGATATTCCCACGGTACAACTACCTATTACTGGAATAGAATTGTTTGAGGGTGAATCTCGGTTTGATGCCGCAGGTCAGGTTTTTAACACCAATCTAACTGCCAAAGCTCTTTTATTTTCTGGGCTTCAAGTAAATTATGGTTCTAAAGCTTCTGAAGAAAAAATCAAGGCAAAAAACTTTATGTTGAATGCTACTAAATCTGAAGTAATCAAAGATGTGATTGATACTTTTGATAAAATCGAATTGCTTCATCAAGCCGAAAGTGTGATTGAAGCCAGCGAAAAACGATTGGCAAAAGAAAAAGAAAGGGTGGTGAAAGCCATCGAAAACGGATTGGCAATTCCCTACGATCGTCAAAAAATTACAGCAGCTGAATTGAACTTAGCTTCTAAAAAAGCAGAACTTTATGGTAATATGAATTTGTTGTATCTAAAACTTTCAATGCTCACTAATGTAGATGTTGCCACTTTAGAAAACTATCAATTTGAATTAAAACCTTGGATGCTTCAAAACGACACAAATACTTTTCAGGATAGACCAGAATTAAAAGCCTTGGATGCTTCGGTAAATGCATACGACTATAAATTAAAGATGAATCGGAATGCGTTTTTACCGAAAGTTCAAGCTATGGCTTCGCTTTCTTATTCCAATATATTTAACGCAAATTTACAAACTCCTTATTCCTTACCGGGTGGAGAAAATGTAAATTTAGAACTCAATAAATTTGAATTATTCCCAACTTATTTTTTAGGAGTTGGGATGAATTGGGAAATTTTTAGCGGATTAAAACACTCTAACGAAACTGCAAAAACCACCATTGAAAAAAGCATCGCCGAAGAGAAAAAAACCGATGCCGAAGAAAAATTAGAACTCTATGCAAAAAAAGTTCAAGTAGATCTTGAAGTAAAAAACCAACAGTTATTATTTAAGGAGCAAGAAAAGGAAGCTGCCTTTAACACCTTAAATTTAGCCATAAAAAGTTATCACGAAGGACTCATTTCCATCACCGAACGGTTGGAAGCTGAAACAGATTATCAAGAAGCAGCACTTAACTATTACAAGCTAATTGCGCAACAACGAATGGCAGCCCTAGAATTGCTAATCTCTAAAGGAAGTTTACAAGTAGAAAACTTGAATCATTAAAAAAACAATGAAAAATAAAAACCGAAACTTTCCTGCAAGGTTTTAAAAACCTTGTAGGTATTGATGGAATTGACACCTACAAGGTCTCAAAGACCTTGCAGGAGAGATTATTCAACTAAGCATATAATTAAGGAAATGAAAAACTTCTTTAACTAGAATTAAAACATATTAAAAATGAAAAATAAAAAACAACTACTCATTCTTATAATTCCCGTTCTCATTATTATAGTCGGAATTATCCTTTTATACATTTTAAAACCCAACGAAAATGACAACCGAGTTTTTGTAGGATTGTTTGAAACTACCGAAATTAGAGTGGCTTCTGAAATTCCTGGACGTATCGAAAACATCCATATAAAATTAGGAGATCAAGTTGAAAAAGGGCAATTATTAGCTACGATTGAAAGTGATATTTTGGATGCTAAAATTCAACAAGCAGAAGGAATGTACCAAGCAGCTTCTGGGGTGAATGACAAAGCAAATTCTGGAGCGAGAAGCCAAGAAGTAGTTGCTGCCGAAGACCAATATAAAATGGCGAAAAGTCAATATGAATTTGCTGAAAAGTCATACAAACGATTAGCAGCAATGATAAAAGACAGTCTAGTTTCGCAACAACAAATGGACGAAGTTACCTTTAAACGCGATGCCGCTTTTGACCAAATGAATGCTGCCAAATCTATTTTTGAAATGGCAAAGGAAGGTGCTAGAAAAGAAGATAAAAAATCTGCCAAAGGGCAAATGAATGCAGCTAGTGGAAAAGTGCAAGAAGCAAAAGCCTATTATGAAGAACTAAAAATTTATGCACCTGTTTCTGGGGAAATTTCTTCAAAATTAGCAGAAGAAAGTGAAGTGATGCCAGCAGGATACCCATTATTTACCATTCAGAAATTAGAAGATATTCACGCGGTAATTCACGTTAGAGAAGACTTTTTAAACGACTTTAAAATGGGAACCGAAATCACAGGAAAACTACCTGCTTTTAATAATGATTCTCAAAAATTTAAAGTGACTTATATCGCACCAATGGCAGATTTTGCCGATTGGATTCCAACTGCAGATAAAGGCAGATTGGATATGAAAACTTTTGAAATTCACTTAACACCCCTTTCCAAAATTGATGGGCTGAGACCCGGAATGAGTGTAAACATCAAACTTTGAAAATACTAATCCAAATAATTATTCGGGAGTTACACCGAATTAAAAAAAGAGCTGCCGCTTGGGTATTACTTTTGGTGATTCCTGTCGCCGTGTTCTTTTATTTGGGAGCGATTTATGAAGAAGGTGCGATTGAAAAAGTAAACATCGCGATATTGGATTTAGATCATTCTGACTTGAGTAGAAAAGTGATTCAGAGTGTTGAGGCAACTCCAAAATTAGACATTGTAAAGTTATTAAATTCCAATGACAATATTGATGAAGTGTTTGTTAACAATCCAGATATCAAAGGGTTTTATGTGATTCCAAAGAATTTTCAGAAAAACATCTTTCTCGGAAAACAAGAAAAGTTATTGGTTTACACCAATTCTTCCAATATCATTTATGGGAATTTAATTTACAAAGAAGCTGCCACATTTATCAGTACAATGTCCGCAGGAATTAATTTGAATTCGTTCAAACTACACGGAATTCCACACGAAAAAGCATTAAAAATGGTGATGCCCATTAAGGTAGTTACAAAACCAATGTACAACTCCTATTACAATTATTTGTATTATTTAATTCCGGGTTTAACCACGGTTTTGTTGCAAATGATCGTGTTCTTTTTGGGAGCAAGATCCATAAATTCTGAATACGCAAATGATACTTATGGTGAACTATTAAAACTCACAAATGGCAGTATTTTTAAAATCATTTTCGGAAAATTAATCACTTATACCCTTTTAGGTTTTACGTTGGGCGTATTTATTTTTTCGGTGGTGCATCCAATGTTAGGAATTCCGATGAGTCCAAGTACCCTTCCATTTTTAGGAGTGGTTTTGGTCTTTGTAATGACCAACGCAATGTTGGGAATGATGATTTCTGCTATCTTTAAAAAAGAAGCCATTGCGATGGATATTTCGTTTGTGTATAACTCACCAGCCTTTGTATTTAGCGGATTTACTTTTCCTATTATGGCAATGCCCGCGTTTAATGCTTGGTATGCACAACTCCTTCCGTACACCCATTTTTTAAATGCTTTTATCAAAGGAATTGAAATGAATACACCCTTTTCGTTTTTAAGTCAGCAGGTTTTAAATTTATTTATTTTCTTTTTGGTGGGCTATGTGGTTACGGTGACCATTTTACTAATTCAAAATAAAAAAGCAGCAGTATGAAACAGTGGATTACTATACTGAAAAGTGAGCTGTCTTTAATTTTTGAAGACAAAAGTATCTTGCTTACTTGTTTGGTCGCTCCCATATTATATGCCTTTTTTATCGGTTCTATTTACACTGAAAAAGATGTTGCTGAAATCCCAATTGCAGTTGTTGATATGGATCATTCCAATTTATCAAGAAAAGTTTCTCAGCTGATTAATACTTCAGAAAAAGTAAAAGTGGAAGGACATTATTCTACTATGGAAGATGCGATGTTTCATTTCAATAATTTAGAAGTTCAGGGAATTGTTTTATTTCCGAAGGGTTTTCAGAAAAAGACAATGAATTTGGATGGTGCTCACATTGAACTCATCTTAAATAATACTAAGTTTTTAACTTCCAATGAAATTAATAAATCGGTACAGCAAGTAGTATTGACCGTTGGTGGTGGCGTTAGAATGCAATATTTTATCTCTAATAAAATTCCAGTTGAAATTGCCAAACAACAAGCACAACCCATACTCCCTGTGGTAAAATCCATCTATAATACGACCAATAATTATGGTGATTATTTATTGCCAATTTTACTGATTCTAATCCTTCAACAAACCTTAATTATCAGCTTTGGACAAAGTGTGGTTCACGAATTTAAACACGGAATCTTGCAAGATTTAAACAGTTATTCCTTCTTCGGATTTATGAAAGTAATTTCGGCTAAAAGTTTTTATTATTTGGTGCTTTACACTTCCTATTTCTTTGTTTTTTACAAATTGATATTTCCGCATTTTTCATTGACATTTAACGGCTCTATTTTCTTGCATTTGTTCTTAGGATTGTTGTTTGTGACCGTAGTTTTAATTTACACGATTCTGGTCGCTTCGTTTTTCAAAACCACTATTGGTTGGACCGAAGTTGTGGCGTTTTCCACCTATCCATTATTTTTAGTTTCAGGCTATTCTTGGCCTATCGAGGCGATGCCAAAAGCAATGCAATATTTTGCCAACAGCTTGCCTTCTACTCCTTATTTTAGTGTATTTAATTCGTTGGCTACTGAAGGCGCTAAAATGGAACACATCACCAACGGATTTATTCATTTGCTGCTTTTGTTATTGGTTGGGTATTTGTTGTTGTTTTTTAGGTTTCGGTATATGAAATTTAAAAAGAATTAAAAAATAATTTGTAATTTTACCATTCAAAAAATTTCAAAAAATGAAAAAAAATATCACCACTTTATTAGTATTTCTATTTATAGGAATTTCAGCAATAGCCCAAAATTACGACATTATCTTAAAAACTAATGGCGAAGAAATGGAAGGAAATGTAAAAGCCATAAATGACGATTTTGTTTCTTTTGTTTATAAGAATGAATCGATTGATTACAATGTAAAAGTAACCGATATTGTAAAAATTAGTTTTGCTTCAGGTAGGGTTCAGTTTTTTAATAAGTTTGATGAGCCCGGAAATTCTAAGAATGCAAGTTTAGAAGATCACCATAATAAAGTAGCTATTTTACCTTTCGCTTATATAAAAGATCAACGGGAAGGAGATCGAGTGATGAGCAATAAAATACAACAAGAAACTTTCTCTCTTTTAAATAAACACCGAGGAGGCTTAACCTACCAAAACCCTAATGACACTAATGCTTTACTAATTAAATCAGGAGTAACAAACAATAATATTCAAGGTTATACCATGGGTGAAATTTGTAATATTTTGGGTGTTGAATTTGTGATACAAGGGGTAGTATCAGTTGAAAAGACCAACCAACAAAGTTTTAGTTCTTATTCAGAAACCACTAAAAACAAAGGAAATAATAAAGCATATATAGATAGTAAAGGTCATTTAGTTGGAAACCCAATGAACGACGGAAAGTCCCAATCGTATGGCTCTTCTTCTTCAACTAATGTTCAAAATTATGCAACTTCAATGACTATAAATATTTATAATGACAAAGGGAATAGCATCTACAGTCAAGACCATACCTCGTTTTGGAATACACAAGATGCTTATAAAATTACCTTAAAATATTTAGCAAAGAGAATGCCTCTTTATAAAAAGTAAATAATACAACGTGTGGCTATACGATGTATGACATACAATTGTTTTAACTAAAATTTTGGTATTCTATATCCTAGCCTAAAGAGAGCAAGGAGTTTGTTACCTTTATATTATTCCACTACTTTAAAAGATTCAATAGCATCGTTGGGTGAAATTATTGAATAATCTTGCCAAAAAGTGGGGTCATATTGCGATAAATACGTAGCGATTACTTCTGTATTTTCAGTGACATTTTCATACTCGTTATTAGAGATAGCTTTCGATTCAAAAACCACTAATTCGTACTTTATTACTTGATTCATTCTTATATCTAAAGCTAAAGAAAGCTCGTTCTGTTTCCTTCTTCCTTTTACATGTTTATTTTTTTCAATTACTTTTAAAGGTCGGTCTAAGCCCATATAACTTCCATCTTCCAATTCTAAATATTTTGGACTGTAGGCTCCGTTTTTATCTTTTCCGAAGAGCATTTTTCCACGATATACATTATTGCGATAAGTAATTCCTAAAAGTCCGAACTTTTTAAGAGGTCTTACATTTTGAAAATCCATCCGAACGATAGCAAAATCTTGTGTGTTTACATAAATTGTCCCTTTAAAATCCTTACTTCCTTTTGGTGTAAAAGGAAGGATATAAACCGTCATTCCATCGATTACCGTATAGTTTTCTAATACAAAATTATAACGGCTCGATTTATCTAGAACATCAATTTTGGTGTCTTCCTGAAAAAAAAGTTGCTCATAAAGTTCGGATATTCTGTTTTTTATTTGCTCCTGAAAATATTGGTTTCCTGTTCCAGATCGTTTTTCATACTCGGCTTTGGCTTCTTCATTTTCTTTAATGATAGAATCCACTTGCATTTTGGTGCTAAATATTCCAGATTTAATTTTTATGTAAGAATCTTTTTTTACGTTTTCATTAAAAATACGTTCCATTTCGTTGCCAAGTCCTTCTGCAGAAAGATCCTTTTTTTTATCATATAATTCGGCTGCTTTGGTAACATATAATTTATGTTTGGTGTAATCGCCATAAAAATCACCTACAACTTCCTTATAATATGAAGACTTTTTAGGAATTATTCTAGAAACACTATCTACAAACTTTTTGTTGAGTTCTTCAATGGAAGATTTTTTAAAACCAAAATCCATTTTCTTAACCCTAGTAATATCCGATTGACGAAAGAAAATCTTTTTCTTAGAAAGGTTTACTTGGTAATTTTTATCTAGGTTTTCTTTTACTCTTTCTATTATTTCTTTAGCAGTTAAAACTTCGGTAGTTAAAAAAACTTGCTTTAATTCGAATATTTTAGGAGTTAATAATATCTCTAAACTATCTTGTGGTTCCAAAAAAACTCCCTTGGTTTCATAGCCCATATAGGAGACATAAATAGAATCTTTTGGCTGCTTAACTTGTTCTAACAGAAAGCTAAATTCTCCTTCTTCATTAGAAATGATTCCTTGATTTTCACCTGTTTCAATAGTTGCATAAGCAATAGGTTCGCCTGTTTTTTCATCAATTACTTTTGCTGAAAAGGACTGGGCAGTTATTTCAGAAAGAATAAAAAAACTCAAAAGGGTTAGTGTAAATTTTAAAGCTTTCATATAAAATTTATTGGTTATTTATATAGACGCAAACTTTAAATATAGGGTTGCTTCTTACAACTTAGACGAGATAAATCGAGTTCTGTTACTTTTCAGGATTATTATCTTGATTTTCTTCTTGCCTCAACTTCTCTTTATCTTCTTTTGTAGGGGACATTTTATACATTAAATAGCCAAAACCAACCACCAAATGTAAAATAATAATTGTAATAACTGTGTAAAACCAAAAATCTGACATCGTTTTAAAGTTTATTACACAAAACTACACATTAACATGAACCTATGGTAATTAATAGATTTTAAATGAATGAAAAGTAAAATTTATAACCTAGAGTTGGATACTCTTCAATAAATTCGTAAAAAAAAGCTATGGCAATTTCAAACATTCGGAAAGAAGTAATGAAAACTTTGGAAAAAGATGTGGATTATTTTCAAGATAATTACCTCATCGAACCTGAAAAAATATGGCAACCTTCCGATTTTTTACCAGATCCTCAAGAGGCTAATTTTTTAACCGAAATTGAAGAAATTAGAGAGCTTTCCAAAGAATTAAACGATGATTTTTGGGTTTCACTTGTAGGCGACATGATTACCGAAGAAGCCTTACCAACCTACGAATCTTGGTTGATGGATTTAGACGGAGTAACGCAACACAGTGAAGATGGCGGTGATAATGGTTGGGCAAAATGGATACGAAAATGGACTGCCGAAGAAAACCGCCACGGGGATGTTTTAAACAAATATATTTATCTATCGGGACGAGTAAATATGCGAGAAGTTGAAATTACAACTCAACATCTTATTGCAGACGGATTTGATATTGGAACCGCAAAAGATCCTTATAAAAACTTTGTTTATACCAGTTTTCAAGAATTAGCCACTTATGTTTCGCATATAAACGTTTCAAAATCGGCTAGAAAAGCAGGGATGAAATCGCTTTCTAAAATGTGTAGAATTATTGCAGGAGATGAAATGCGACATCATAAAGCATATTCAGAATTTGTAAAACGAATTTTTGAAATCGATCCCAGCGAAATGATGCTGAGTTACCTACATATGATGAAACATAAAATTACCATGCCAGCGATGCATTTACGGGAATCCTTTGGAACAAAAGGCTCCCTATTCGATGAATTTTCAAACGCTGCCCAACGAGCTGGTGTTTACACTAGTTTTGATTATGTTGCCATTATGGAAAAACTAAATCTTGCTTGGGATTTAGAAAACATCACAGGATTAAACGATCAAGCTGAAAAAGCCAGAGATTATTTAGTAAAACTTCCTGAAAGAATGGCTAGAATTGCAGAACGTATTGTCATCCCAAATGAAGAATATAAGTTTAAGTGGATGCAAGAAAGTGTAAAAAAAGCTTTTGTTACCATCTAAAGTTTACCCTTAGAAATTTAAGGGTTACCCCCTATTTTTAATAGCTGTATTAATTAGTATGTTTGTTGAACAAACTCACTAATTATGAGATACTTATTGTTTGTTTACAAAAATAGGTTCAAATATTTTACATCTATTGTTATTTTGCTAGAATAAGAAACTTGTATTGGTTAAAATAATTTGATATGAAAAATTTTATCCTCTTATTCTTTTTGTTTAAACTTAGTGTTGGCTTTTCACAAAATGCTACTATTTCGGGTATAGATACTGGTTCGGTAATAGAAGATAATCTTCCGGTTGATGCATCTGGCACTTTAACCATAACCGACCCTGACGGTCCCACAGAAGAAAGTTTTGTGACACAAACGAATACTCCTGGTACTTATGGAACTTTTTCACTAGATGTAGCTGGGGCTTGGACTTATGCAGGAAATAATAATACTATGCAACAATTAGCCCAAGGTATGACAATTGATGATATTTTTGTAGTTTTCTCTTTTGATGGAACTACCCATAATGTTACTATTACCATTACAGGCACCAATGACGCACCTATAATATTCGAAGCTCTTGATCTTTTTGCAGTAGAAGATGGATCAACAGTATCTGGAACAGTAACACCTATAGATTTTGATATAAATGATACCTTTACATTTTTAGCATCTCAACCTGTCGAAGGTTCTGTAAGCATAGATAACAACACAGGAACATATTTTTTTAACCCAGACAATGGTTTTCAGTATTTATCTGTAGGTGAAACAAATAATGTCACTTTTGATGTATCTGTTATGGACAATAATGGCGCTTCTGATATGGTTCACCACTAGGTTTTACCCAACTCACCTCAGACCCCTTTTTAAACAGTGCAAACCCTGAAGGTTCAGATAATATTTTGGGTACCTCAGATGACGGCTTATACCCTGCTTTTGGCAGTGTGTTAATAGGAGCTGGTGATAATACCTTTAACACCCAACCTACTGATATTGTTGGCAACCCACGTATTTATGGTAGTACGATAGATGTAGGTGCTTATGAGACTCAAACTTGTTTAAATACCAGCCAATTTACCGATTCGGGCTGGTCCAATGGCATCCCCACAGATAGAGATACCCAAGCTATTTTTAGTACAGATTATACCACCAGTGCAGGAAATATTACTGCCTGCGAATGTAACGTACAAGCAGGAAACACCGTAACCGTAGAAGCAGGAGGTTACCTAGACATCCAAGGAAACATCTTAGTAGATGGTAATTTAATAGTAGATCACGAAGGATCTGTAGTACAAACTAGTGATGCCGCCACCGTAACCAACAACGGAAGCATTCAAGTTATTAAAACTACTCCTGTTGCAACTGGAAATTCGTTTAGTATTTTAGGAAGCCCCATGTCGGGTACCACACGAGATGGTACTTTTGTAGATAATAATGTGGTAATGAGGCACGATACTAATTTGTTTAATCTAGACCCAACCGTTACCGTAGTTAATATGGGAGCTGAACATTTTGCTGATACCGAAGGTGATAATTGGTTGTTTCTTACAGGATCCGAAAACATCAATCCCTCGCAAGGTTATTTGGTAGGTCCAACTACCGCGAGTGTTGGTAGTGGATTTTATAATTTAAATTATAGCCAAGGAACCTTAAACAATGGTATTTACAATTATGATGTTGTCTATAATAATATAGGAACTACTTCAGAAAACAGAAGTAACAGCCCAAATATTATTAGTAATCCCTATGCTTCGGCTATCGATGCAGATATTTTTCTTAACGATAACAACCTAATTAACGAGGTGTATTTCTGGGAACATCTTACCCCTCCTAACAGTAGTTACCCTGGATATCGTTCCGAGAATTGGAGTATGGGAGATATTTCTTTGTACAACTTATCGGGGGGTGTGGCTGCTCCAAATGGTGGTGTAGCTCCCACCCAATTTATACCTTCTGGGCAAGGTTTTGGTGTAAAAGTTAACAACCTTGGAACCATTACTTTTAACAATGCCATGCGAGTAACAGGAAATAATACTGGCTACCGAAGCCCTGAAAACACCAACAAAATTTATTTAAAAGTTAACAACGAAACGTATAATTTAAAGAGTACGATGTTGGTGAATTTTAACCCATTAGCTTCCGATGGATTTGAACCTGCTTACGATAGCAACCGATTAGCAACACCCGTTTCAATTTATTCGGTTGTTGATGATAAAGAACTTGCTATACAAGGTCGTTCGGTCTTTACCACCCAGCAAGTGGTTCCTTTAGGTTTTAGAACAATGGTGGAAGAAGAACAGACTTACACTATCTCTTTAGGAGAAATTGAAGGTGAAAATATTTTAGATGCAAACGTTTATTTAGAAGACAACTTGCTACATACCGTAACCAATCTTTCTGAAGAAAATTACACATTCACCTCCAACGAAAGCAACCAAAAAGATCGTTTTGTTTTAGTTTTTACTGAAAAAGTTTTAGGTACAAACAATGTTGCTTTATCTAATATTTCGATATATCCAAATCCGACAAAAGATGTACTTTATTTTGTTTCACCAAATTCTAAAATTATTGGAATTGAGATTAACGACTTAAGAGGAAGAATAATTAACAAGATGACAGTTTTTTTTCAAAATCAATTTAAAATAGAAACTAGTCAACTTAACTCAGCGGTCTATTTTGTAAAAATAAAAACAACTAAAGGAAGCATAACTAAAAAGATTGTTAAGGAGTAACTAATTTTTTAAAGTAGAAATCTTTCACATTAAATTTGATTCAAAAAAAATCAAAAACAAATTTTTAATAATAAGACAGAACCGAAGTTAAAAATTATATTATAAACTTCGGTTCTTTCTTTGCTATTTTTCTTTTTCATAAAAACAAAAAACAAGCAGATTATCGGTAGAGTTTACTATTCATATTGTTTTTACCTTTTGTACACGGACAATCACTTAAACTTTGCAACAAGTCAAAACCAATAGTAATAGCATGTGTTCCAGAATTATAGGTAGTTAAATCGTTAAGTGTTACTTGATAGGCATAAGCTACATAGAAAAATGATTTTTTAATACCAGCCATAGGCCCAATATTTAGGGGCTGCATAATTTGGTCGTTTAAAAAGCGATAGGAAGCTCCTATCCAAAAGAAATCGTTTTTTCTGTTATATCTTTTATATTTAAAATTTAAATCGGTGCTAGACCTTCCATCACTGGTAAATAGCTGAACAAAAACAGAAGGTTCAAAAGCAGAGTTCCCCGATCTATTAATAGTATATCCAGAATAAAATTGAAGGTTTAATAATGAATTTGGCTCTTGAATAGCAAAATCGTTGGTATCTTTTGATAGTAAGTTGTTAGCATTTACACTCAACCAAAAATCTTTAATTCTGTATAGGGCTCCAATATCAAAATTATGGTTTATAATTGATCGGTCATCGGTTACAATAGGATCTATAGAAGGGTTTTCATAAGTAGTTTCAAAATTTTCAATAGCAATTCTAAACGAATTAACGTTATAAGATATACCTAAAGATAAATATTGTTCAGAAGTATAATCTAAAATTAAATGGTGTGCAAACGAAAATTTTAATCCTTTTTGCTCGGTATTTCCATTTCGGTCGTTATAAGCCGAAACTCCAGCTCCTGAACGACTAGCAATTCTAATGTCTGAATATAAAGCTTGATTTTGTGGTGCATCTTTAATTCCCACCCATTGGGTTAACCCATTAATTCTTGTTCTAAAGTTATTACCAATTCCGGCAAAAGTTGGAGAAACTACAAAATCGTTATCTGCCAAATATTGGGTAAATACTGGCAGGTTAAGTTCTTGACCATAGCTTTGAAAAGCAATTATTATGAGCAAATATTTTAGTGTGTTTTTCATAAGAATAAATTTAGGGTAACGGTTAAGTTCAAGAGTTTACTGGCAATTACCTATATAGGGTAAAATGTCCAACAAAGTCACGGCTTTCTTCTCCTTGTATATCGGTTTCAACAACATACCAATAGTCTCCGGCAGGAAGATCATTTCCTTTATATGTTCCATCCCATTTCTCTCCTGCACGCAGGGTGACAACTTTACGTCCATAGCGATCATAAATTGAAAACATTAGATTTGGATAATTTGGGGCACATCCAATAGTCCAACCATCATTTATTCCATCGCCATTAGGTGTAAAATAATTAGGGATACATATATCAATAAATTCTTTTGTTATTACAGCAACTGCAGTACATCCACTACTGTCTGTTACAACCACTTCAAAAGTTCCAGATTCGGTAATAGTGAAAACATTTTCACTTCCAAAATCTTCACCATTCAGACTGTATGTATATTCTCCATTACCTCCAGTTGCTACAGCTACAATTTCGTTTAGCTCACCATCTTCAAGCAGTAAATCTACAGAAGAAACTGCTTCAATATCAAAAAGCTCAGTCATTACACTACATCCGTTGGCATGTTGAACAGTAATATAATTGTCGGTTCCTGGTGTTACGTTTGTAAATATATTACTGTTTTGTAAAGGGCCGTCATTTATAGAATATTGCAATTGTGAAACATCTACAAGTTCTTCATCTACAGTAACGGTAACAACATTGGTAGATACATTATCAAAACATTGAATTTCTACTTCTACTTCTGGAACTATAAATGCAGCTTCAGGGAAAGTAATATTCCATTCCGATTCACATCCAAAGAAATCACGAATGTAAACTAGGTGATCTCCACCAATTAAGTTTTCAAAATCAAAAATTGTTTGGGTGGCTTCTCCAGGAATAAAAGGTCCTTCGGGATTATCTAAACTTACACTATATGGAGGAGTTCCTCCTTCAATTTCAATACTGAAAGATCCGTCTTCATCTCCTGCACAAACTTCAGGAAATATTGAATCTGGTACAATAGAAATTAAAACTGCAAGCGGTTCTGAAACTTCAAAATTAAAGGTTACAAAACATCCTTGTTCGTCTTGTACAATTACATCGTATTCTCCAGGAGCAAGGTTTTCGAATGTATTGGTTTCAAAAAACTGATTTAAGTTAGGTGAAATTGCATACATAATTAAACCGGTTCCTCCAGTCGCTTGTATTTCTAAAACTCCATTATTTTCACCATTACAAAGTACATCAGTTACATCGTAGGTTACTTCTAAACTTGAATCTGGTTCGGTAATGGTTATTTGATCTGAAGTAGCTAAACAATCACCACTTACTACTTCTACTACATAAGTACCTGCAACTAAACCAGTAAATATTCCTGGAATATCTTGGTCTGCTGGTATTACGTTTCCTACCACATCTTGAAGAGTGTAGGTATAATTACCCAAACCTCCTATAGCAGTTGCAGAAATAACTCCAGTGTTGTCTCCCGCACAATTTATTTCAGGATTAGTAGCTTCTAAAACTATTTCTAAATCTGGTAGTGGATCTATAGTAATTTCATTTGATGTTACATCCACACATCCATTAGCATCTCTAACAAAATAGGTATAAACTCCTGGTGGCACAGAGAAAGTAATTGAGTTTGTAAAAGTTCCTAAAACAGTTGAAAAATAAATATTATCACTGTACTCATAAGCTCCTGTACCTCCAGTTGCACTTAAAGTAAGTTCCGTTTCTATTAAACAGGTCTGTGTTGTATTTACAACTAAACTAGACTCAATAGGGTCTGGTTGATTAATAATAACAGGTAAGGAAGTAAAAGTACAATTGTAACCATCTGTAATAGTTACAGAGTAAGTTCCAGCACCTAAGCCTTCAAAAACATTTGAAGTTTGTGGGCCAGAGATAATAACTGGATTTGGTAGGGTTCTAGTTAAAGTATAAGTATAATTACCCATTTGACCACCTGTTACGTTTTGAACTGTAAGTATTGCAGTTTGATCGTTAAAACAATTAAGCAGTGTTGTGTTAGGAACAAAATCTGCATCAATTGGGTCGGGTTCTTCTAGTATAATAGTTTCTGATTCAATACAACCATTATCATCTCTTACATTTACTATATATGTTCCTGCACTTAAATTAGAAAACATATTATTTGGTGAATATGGAAAAGTTGCCGCACCTGTTAATTCGTATTCATACGGACTTGTACCTCCACTTGCAATAGCAGTTATTACTCCTAAGTCATTAGTACAAGTTACATTTCCTGTTTCTTCAACAACTAATGTTAAAGGTGTTGGGGGCGAACCAATAGTAACAACATTAGTAGTAGTCATACAGAAAGGAGTATTTGTTTCTGTAATTTCTACATAAAAATTACCAGAAGCCAAGCCAGTAATTATTTCTGGGTTGGTGGAAGTATTTGCTGATACAGGACCTCCAATTGGTGTACCTGAATCATCAAACAATTGGTAAGTATATGCACCTATATATCCTGAAATATTTAATTCTAATTCACCATTGGTATCACCAAAACAGTCGTTTACTTCTCTAAGGGATAATACAGCATCTATATTATCATAAGGAAGAACTTCAAAGGGATTGGTTAAAAAATAACAGTTGGTATCCAAATCATTTACCTGATAATAATATGTACCTGGTGTAAGAATATCAAAAACATTGGAAACCTGTGGAGTTCCATTAGGCAACAAGATATATTCAAAATTACCCGAACCTCCTGTAACTATTATTTCAACGGTTCCTGTTTGGTTACAATCTATTGGAGTTACAATAGAAACATCTGCTGCTGTAATGGTTGGTAACGGATCTATAGTTACTGTGTTGGTAGCTACACAATTATTTGCATCAGTAACATAAACAGTAATTACTTGTGTTGTTCCATTATCTACTACTTCAAAAATATTAGAAGTAAAATAATTGGTTCCATCTATACTATATAAATAATTAGCAGTTCCTCCTACTTCAGTAATTGTAATAGTAGAGGTTGAAACCGTATTGTCTGAATTACAAGAAAAAAGAGTTGCTGTTGCAGAAACAGTTAATAATGGGGGTTCTGTAATTATTACATCTGCTGTGGTTATACACCCTCTTCCAGAAGTTACTTGTACAGTATAAATACCAACTGATAATCCTGTAAAGACATTTGTGGTTTGCGGACCAACTACAATGGGTGCAATAATTTCATAAGTATATGTTGGATTGTCATTTCCTGGAAGTAAATCAACTACAATCTGACCATCATTACCACCTTGGCAATTTACATTTGTAACATCCGTAGTAAAAGTAACTGGAATTGCACTGTCTAAAGTAACCGAAACATCTTCCGTACATAAAGTTACGGTATCTGTTACTGTTACTGTATAAGTACCCGAAGGTACTCCTGAAAACACATTTCCTGCTAATACTATTGAAGGAGGGTTTGGACTTATTGTGTAAGCATAGTTACCTGTACCTCCATTAGTAGTAACAGTAATTTCTCCATCGTCATCGGCACAAGTTGTTAAAGCAGTTATATCTGTGGTTATACCTAAAGGAGGTTCAATAACAACAGTAACTAAGTTACCACAACCATTCACATCATTTACTTCAACGGTATGAGTACCAGAAGTTAAATTTGAAATTGAAAAAGGAAAGGTTTGTGTTTGAAAAGCACCACCATCTATACTAATGCTATAAGGTGGTGTCCCAGCTGTTACTAGATTAACATCTATATTAAATTGTCCTTCTGGTGTAGCACATTGGTTGGTTGTAACCGCATTTATTACAGGTGAAGGATCCATACCAACTACTTGTACAGGACTGGTCATAATACAACCATAAGCATCCATAACATGAACATAATAACTTCCCGCATTTACATTAAATGTACTTGTTGAATTCCAAGAAGGGTCTGTTGGTAAAGGAGCACCAGGAGTTGTAGTTAATTGGAAAACATAAGGAGGTGTTCCGTTTTGGGCAATGGCACTAATTACACCTGAATTTAAATTACAATTTGCATTCTGATCTACGGTTGCTGCTAAGCTTAATAAAAATGCTGATTCTGAAATAGAAAAAGGAACGGTAACCACACTACAACCTGCATTTGGTCCTGAAGTTTCTTGTATTAACACAAAATAGGTTCCAAAAGGTAAAGGTCCTAAATCTGAAACCACCAACGAACCTCCAGCTGGCACTGTACCTGTTCCAGAAATTCCAGTAGTATTTAAAGATAGAGAATCGTAGATTTCATAAGTAACATTAACTGCTGAACCATAAATACTATTTATAGTAAACGATACATCTCCATCTGCACTACCTGTACAAGTAATATTATCTGAACTTACAGCAGTTGCTGTTAATGTAGAAGTTGTTGGAATTGGCAATGCAGCTGTTTCATAATAACTACAATTAGTAGATTGGTCATACACTATAAATGTATAGGTAACACCTGGAATTAATCCTGTAAAAATAGTGGATTGACTTCCAGCGGGGTTTTCAGGAATCCAAGCTCCAGCAGGAAGTGGATATACTGTTCCTGGTCCTTGATAAATAGCAAAATAAAAAGGTCCTGAACTTGACAAAGCTGAACTTACAGTTACTACCGCCTGACCACCAGTGGTACAATCAACAGTGCTTGATATTGTAATATCTAAATCGTTTGGTGGAGAGGCTATAAGTACATTTTGGTATAGAACAGAACATCCATTTGAATCAACAACATTAATTTCATATAATCCAAAATCAATCACATTAAATGTTACCGAAGTCGTACCAGATGCATTTAACTCAGTTGCGTTATATCCGTTTGTACCAGTTACAATATAGTTGTAAGGTGGCGTTCCACCAACAACACTATTTATAATAATAGAACCTTGTGAAACTCCACTAGAAGTACAAGTTATGTCAATCGTAGTATAATCTACAACAATTGGATCGGGTTCTGTAATAGTAATAGTATCTGTACCTGTACAAGAATTTCCATCTGTAACGGTAATTGTATAATCACCCGCTGGTAAACCAGTAGTCTGTGTTCCGTAATCTGTACCAGATGTATTGTTATAAACATTTATCTGAAACGGAGGTGTTCCAGAGGTGGGATCTATGGTAATATCAATAGCACCATTATCATATCCGTTACACAAAATAGGTTGGGTTTGTGTAATTAAACTAATTGCTGGAAAAGTAATTGGATTAACTGTAATTATAGGCGTTGTAGTTGTACAAACTGTAGCATCTGTAATTTCAAACTGATAGGTTCCTGAGGTTCCTGTTGAATAGGTAAATGAGGTTCCTGTTGCTCCTAAAGCACTAAAAGGAGCCCCATTAAATGATACAGCATAAGTATAAGGTGCAGTTCCTCCTGTAATACTTCCTGTAATAATTGCATCAGGAGAAGCGGTACAATCTAAGCCTTTTGTTAAAACCGCATTGGCTGTTAATTCTGGAGCGATGATAACAGCAGGTAAAGTGGTTATACAACCAAAAGCATCTCTTATGGTAATGATATAACTACCTGGACCTATATTTGCAAATATATTTGTAGATTGATACGGCCCTCCGTTTATGCTATATTCAAAAGGTGCTTGACCAGAGGTAACATCTATTACAATTGTAGCATTGTTATTAGTGTCATAACAAAGATCAGATGTAACACTAATACTTGCAACTGGCGGAAGTGGAATAATTAAATCAAATGTATCTGTAACCACACATCCGTTGGAGTCTTCAACAGAAATAGAATAGGTTCCTGCTTGGGTTAAATTCACAAACGTATTACTTCCTTGTGAAGGCAAAACGGTTAAATCTGGAAGAGTAAGTGTATAAACATATCCTCCCCAACCACCAGAGGTATTAATTGTTGCACTTCCGCTTCCAATACAAGTTATTGGTGTTGTATCTATAGAAATGGTTAATGCACTAGTTGGCTCATTAATTATTACAGTATCTGTAACTTCACAATTTGTGATTGTATCTGTAACTACGATGGTATAAGTACCTGCAGGAAGGCCCGATACAACAACTGGTGATGTTCCAGCAGTAGGAGCACTTCCATTAATACTATATTCAAAAGAAGTAGATCCCGAAACTATAAATTGTAATGATCCATCTGTACCATTAAAACAACTAACATCGTTTAAAGTTTCAGAAAATATATCAATCGTAGGTAAAGGATCAATTACATAAGTTTCACTATAAACACAATCGTTAGCATCTTTTACCTGAAATGTATAAATATCTGGAGCTAATCCAGTAAAAACAGGAGAGCTTTGATAAGGAGTTGCGGCTGTTGCTGGGGCTGTTATTTGGTATTCTAAAGGTGCTACACCTCCTGTTGTTCCTGTAATAGTAACCGAAGTAAGGTTTGTTGGACAAGTTAATGGTGAATTGCTAAACATTAAATCTGTTGGTGGATCTAAAGGTAAAATGGTAATTTCATTTGTTATAAATGTACAACCATTGGAATCCATGATAGTAACAGTATATGTTCCAGCAGTTAAGTTGTTAAAATTAGGATTTGATTGAAAATTTACACCATCAATGCTGTATGTATATGGAGGAGCTCCTCCCAAAACGTTAGAAACAGTAATAGTTCCTGTTGAAGTACAAGTATAAGGAGCCGTTAACTCTGCAATACCAGTAATAGCAGTATTTATATTAATAGTAATAGTTTGTGGTTCTGAAACACACACCGATGGTCCATTGGTATATTGAACTACTACATCGTAATTTCCTGGTGCAAGTCCTGTAAAAACATTAGAATTGCTAAAAGTTATTCCTCCATCAATACTAAATTGAAGGGTATTTCCATTGGGGTTTGTAACATTAATTGTAATGGTACCCGTATCGCCTGCATCGGCACAAAGAATATCTGTTGTAGTAATATTAAATTCTGGAGCTGGAGATTCTTCAATTGTAATAGTAGTTTCAGCACTACAGTTATTAGAATCTACTACGGTAATATTATAAACTCCAGGGCTAGTAACGACATATTCAGGAACGGTTTGAAAAACGGTAGTACTGTTTATAAAATAAAAATATGGGGCTGTTCCTCCTACTGGGTAAATAGTTATTTCACCATCATTACAAGTTAATGGAACTGTGATTGCTGCTGTTACTGTTAACAAAGGAGGATCTATAATTTCAATATCTTGAGTATAGTAACAACCATCTTCTGTTTCAACAACAACAGTATAAGTTCCGGGATTTAAGTTTTCAAAAGAATAGTTGTTTTCTACAATAGGACCAACACTATTTACCAAAACTCCACCTGAATAAATTGAAAAGAAATACTGGGGTTCCACATCGTTTGCAGCTAAAAAAACACTTCCTAAATCACCATTACATAAAGGTTGATGGATATTTATAGTTACTGTAAAATCTCTTTCTCTAATGGTAACATCAGGTATTGTAAAAACACAAGCACCTTCTGGCACTCCTATTTGCTGAATGTAAACAGTGTACAATCCCGGAGTAGTAATTGAAAAATAATTACTGCTTTGATAGTTTACGCCATCAAGGCTAAATTCATAACCACTAGGAACATTACCAACAGTTATGCTTCCAGGTGTGGTACAAATTATATCGGTTACTGTTACTGTGGGGTCAAGAACATTTTTGTAAACATTAAAATAAAATTGATTGAAACATCCACCGTCATAATTTATTGTAAGTCGGTATTGTCCAGCGGTATCAGCAATAAAATCATCTCCAATTCCAACCTGATTCCAAGTACATGAACTATCTTCGTTAGCACAATTTGTGTCTCCAACGGGAGCACAACTACCTTCATCTAATTTTTCCCAAACTACTGTAATGGCACTTGCTATATCAGTTTGAATTTCGGTAAAATCGTTTTCACCACATAGATATATATTGGGTAAAAGTTTTCCATCATTAGGACAGGTAACTACTTCGTCTGCATATGGAATTACAGGATTTGTAATAGTTCCTCCATAAAGGGTAACA
Source organism: Flavobacteriaceae bacterium (assembly GCA_027080135.1). GTDB lineage: Bacteria > Bacteroidota > Bacteroidia > Flavobacteriales > Flavobacteriaceae > Marifrigoribacter. Next base: position 32,185 of record JALWUJ010000148.1, read on the forward strand.
TTGTATTCTTGAACAATAGATCTACAGGGAGCAAGAGCATTATCAAATGAGTAATAAACCCCTGTTGCTGTTACAGTTATTGATTGTCCTGTACCAATAACTGGGGTTCCTGTTGGGCTAGTAGACCAGGAATAAGAATCGTAACCATCAGCCGCTGTTAAAACGATACTATCGCCGCAAAGTGTTTCGTTTTGTGTAAAAACACAATCGTCGAGATCTGCTAAAAAGTTAGTGGCTTGAGGTGTAATTAAACATCCTGTATTTGAGTTAATACTAGGGTCATCAGTAATTAAAAAATTGGGGTTAAGAGTACCTTGGTATGTTGCAAATGCCTGATTTTGAATAAGGTCTGAACAAGCATCTGCTAATTGTTGACAAGTATCTACAACTTGGGCTTCAATTCTTATTTCATAAACAGGGTCGTTTTCTTCAACTAAATAATCTTCAACTGAAAAAACAATTTCACGGGTAACAGGATTATAACTTGATACGGTAACACCAGGGGGGAGTACCAAATCTGTTGGGAAATTAAAAATAATATTGATAGGAAGAATATCTCTAATTGTAAAATTTGTTGCATTATCGTTTCCTATATTTTGAAAACCTATAACATAATTTAAAGTTTGTCCTAATGCAACTGTTTGCCCTCCGATATTATTTCCAAATTCATCTTCAACAATTTTTGTTAGTACAATATGAGGTTCGATTATTTCAACAGCAAAGGCAAGAAAATATTGAAAATAGGTGTCGCCACTAGTTTCTAACCTTACGGTTGCAGAAGTGGCATCGTTTGCTATAACCGTATTACCTGGATTAGGGACAACCATTACACCTGTATCAAAACCAAGCGTATTAGTACTATTTGGGTTTCGGTTATTAACAGGTAATGCGTTTAATTGTGTTACCGAACTATTAAAATAATTATTTGCGGGTCTATCTACTGTAGAAAGTGTAGTCCCGTTTAATTTTAAACGATCTCCTGTAATGGGTTTGTCACCCTCTAAAGTGGCGAAAGCAAAGTTTGCTCTAACAGGTGCTGGTGCGGGTACAGTTCTAAATCCAGAAACAGGGATATTTAGATTAGGATTTTGTGCATAACTTATAGCACTAAAACCATCAAAACTAGTAATGGACTTTCCAGGTAGTGTTGGGTCTTCATAAACAATAAAAAGAGACCATCCAGCAGAGTAACCCGTACCATTATAAGGATCGAAAGAACCTGTTTCTCCCAATGCACTAGAAACATTAGCAATAGTATATGTTCCTAAATTATTTGACAATCCTGTAACGATAGATGTAACATCTGCATAGCAAGCATAAGGAAAACTATCTCCTCCATCTACTGAAACTCCGTTTGCATCAAAAATTACTGTTCCTGTAATATCGTTATAACCACCAGTAGGTCCTTTAAATTTAACTTCTGTAAAAGGATCGTCTCCTTTAGTAACAGCACTCCAGTATAAACCTGCATATTTAATTTCATAACAGTTTGGGTTTGGAATTTCTAAGTCAGCACTCGAAGAACTAAAGGTATTTGGGTCTCCATCAATATCTATATATTGCATATCTACATTATGATTATACGCAGAATTATCATTAAATGGGTTATTATCAGGTCCTAAAATATTATTACCAATAAGAACAATATCTCCCTTAATATCTTGATCGTACCTAGGAGTAAATGGAATAAAATTTTGGGCAAAAGTTTGAATGCCGAATAATAGAAATAATAGAAGTGTGGGGTATCTTTTAAAAGTAGGTTTGTTCATGGCGCACTTATTTTTTAGTACAATAACTCATAAAATGTATTTAAGGCGGGGGCGTTATGTTACATATTATTTATGATTAATTTTCAATTTTTACAATAGTTATTTTTTCATTATAAGGTTCGTTTGATTTTGATTTTAATGCTCTTTCTGTTTCATTTATATTGGTGAATTTTCTAGAATAGATATAATATTCATTGGTTTTTACATCAAAAAAGAAATCTACTTCTTTATTTCCTGTTGATATAACTTGAGATAAAAATTCATCTCGTTTTTTAATGTTGTTGTGTACAGCTAAAACAAGATAATATCCATTTTCAGCATGTTCTACATTTTTAACAATTTGAATATTACCGTTTCTTTCTCTACCAAAATCTATATCTTTTAATTCCAAAGGTGTTGTTCTTAAAGAAACTGTTTGTTTTAAACTCTTCAGGGTATTTCTGTCTTTTGAATATCTATCTTGATCATTGTCATACGCAGCTCGTTTAATACGGCGTTTTCTTTCAAATTCAGTTGCAATTGATATTTCTTTTAGAGAAGATACTAATTTTGCTTTTTCTCGGATTGCTTTTTCTTGTTCTGCTTTTAATTCTTCAATTCTATTTTTATAATATAAATTAGTTTCATCATTAAGGTCTGGGAAAGAAACCATGCGTTCTTCTAATAGTGATTCAAGTTGTTTTATCTTTTTATTTTGTTTTAATATTATTTCGTCTAAATTTATCTTTATAAGTTCTATAGCCTCGTTTTCTTTACTTATACTTTTGAAAGGTTTTGGTTCTACATAGATATTTTGTTCGCTTAAATCGTTTTCTTCTTTTAAATCTTTTAAATCTTGTTCTTTTATGGCCACTGCTGCAGCTAAGTCTGATAGTAATTTAGTTTGAAGCACATTTGATTGATCTGTTTCTGATGTTAATTTACTAATAGATTTTCCAATTCTATCTGTAGGGTTTACTAATAACTCATTTTTATTTTTTTCTGCTTCTTGTCTTGCCTGTTCTTCTGCTGCTATACGAGCTTGTTCCTCAGCTTCTTGTCTTGCTTGTTCTTCGGCTGCTATACGAGCTTGTTCCTCAGCTTCTTGTCTTGCCTGTTCTTCGGCTGCTATACGAGCTTGTTCCTCAGCTTCTTGTCTTGCTTGTTCTTCTGCTGCTATACGGGATTGTTCCTCAGCTTCTTGTCTTGCCTGTTCTTCGGCTGCTATACGGGATTGTTCCTCAGCTTCTTGTCTTGCTTGTTCTTCGGCTGCTATACGAGCTTGTTCCTCAGCTTCTTGTCTTGCTTGTTCTTCGGCTGCTATACGGGATTGTTCCTCAGCTTCTTGTCTTGCTTGTTCTTCGGCTGCTATACGGGATTGTTCCTCAGCTTCTTGTCTTGCTTGTTCTTCTGCTGCTAAACGGGATTGTTCTTCAGAATTAACTTTTGTTTCTGCAGGAGGTGTTTTAGCAACTTTTTTCTTTTTCTGATTATTATCAAAATTTAAAAGACCTGCTATTTCATCGTCTCTACTATAATCGTAATAATTATCGTTTTTAAATCTATATGCGAGAGTAATCTCGTGAGAAGCACCAAAATCTGAAAGACCTCCTAAAGATTTTTCATAATTGTATTCGATAGCGAATTGTGGTGTTAAATTAACACCTAACCCTCCAGAAAATCCATATTTTGAATTATAGCTTACTTGTGCCCAAATTCCTTTAGGTATGGTAATCATGGCTTGTCCTGAGATAACAGTGGCGTCTTTTTGAAATTCGGTTCTTCCTAATAAAGACATTCTACTATCACCAAAAAAACCATAGCCTCCAAAGTATCCCGTGTACATTATATGTCCTTGAATTCCACTAATTGGATTTTCTTTCACCATTGCTGAAGTGTTAAAGTTATAAAGAACCAAGTTGTTGTATGAAATTCCAAAATCCATAAAGCCTGTTCCATAATTGAATCCAGGATTAACAGTTATTAAAAAATTGGAAGGAATATTATCTAGAGCTGGGTCATCAAAATTAGTAATTACTTTTCCACTATTTAAACCACTTTTGTAAGCTCCTACATTAAGTCCAAAAGTAGCATTACTATCTTCTTGAATTCGGACGTTATAAGCAAAATTTACTATCCCTCCAAAGGTAGTAAGCACTCCATAATTTTGTTGAAAAACTCCAACACCAGTACCAATATTTTCTCTAAAACGACCAGAATAGCCAAACAAATAAGTGTTTGGAGCATTATCTACACCTACTAATTCTCTTTTGTTAGTCGCTGTAATGTATTTGTTTTGTTCTCTTACAAAGCTAAAGGTTGGATTAACTATATACCTATTAAAAGTTAATGAGTTTCTAACAGGAATATCAAGTGCTACAACACCGTCTTCAACTTGTGAATAGCTTATTTGGAAAATACCCAACAAAAGGATGATATGTAATGCTATTTTATTCAACTTATTTAATTATAGTTATAGAGCCTTTTTTTTGTTTTCCTTCGGGTGTTGTAATTATATAATAGTAAACCTCATTTACACTACTATTATTACTATAATCTTGTGGCCAATTATTTGAATAATCTGTAGTATTAAGTTCTACTTTTCCATTACTAGAATAAATAACTACTTGCGTGTTGCTACCGCTTACATATTGTAAGGGTATAACCCAAGTATCATTAATTCCATCACCATTGGGGCTTATTATATTTGGAATGTTTTCAACTTCTGGAAAAGGGTTAATGTATTCTTCAACCAAAAAAGTAAGTTGGTCTGTAATATTACAGTTGTTGTTTTGAGTTATAGTAACTCGATAATTTCCAAATTCTGTAACTGTAAAAGTGTTTTGTGTTGCATTAGGGATTTCTAAATCGTTTAAAAACCATTGAAATTCTGGATTAATTGCTGAAGTAGTAATGGTTACTTCTAAAGATTCTCCCTCTTCTAACATGACAACACTCTCTACATCTATACTACTTGTAAAATCTCCAGCTTCTAAATCTATATTTCCAGTTGCTTCACAACTTCCAAAATTAACGACAACCGAGTATGCTCCTGAGGTGGAAGTTTCATAAGTTTGGTTAGTAGCTCCAGAAATTGGGTTTCCTTCTTTGAACCATTGGTATCCGTTTCCTTCAACCGTACTTAAAATCGTAGGGCCATATGCAGAGCAAAAAGGGTTTCCTAAGCTTGAATCTATTGAAGCAAAAACTACATCGCCGGATGAAGCTTCGGTTACTGTAACCCTATTTGAAAAAGAATTAGATGTACATGTTCCATAGTTGGTTTCGACAAAATATTTTCCTTCTTCAGTAACTGAAAGTGTTTCTCCTTGAGCTACAAAAACAAAAGTGGTTGAGTTAATTTCTTTAAACCAATTAAAGGTTAAAGAAGGGTAGTTTAAAGGAGAATCGTTATCACCTGTTCCCGGATTGTCTATAGTTAAGAGGTAACTTCCGCCTGGGCAAAAGCTTGCTGTTGGATTAAGATTATTGATAGTAAAAGGACTGTCTTGCAATTTGTAATAAGCAGAAAAACTAACTGATGGGGTGCTTGTTGCAACAGGATGAGTGCTTTTTATTTTAAGTTTATACCCTTCACCTGCAGTATCTGTTGGTAGTGAAATATCTACAGAGGCAGGTGAGGCAGTAATTGCTCCTGGATTGGATGTATATACAATTGTGGGGTCTGAAAAATCGCCATCTGCATCCGACATTTCAATAATAAATTGATTGTTAGTATCTACACCAGACTCTGGGCTAAACACAAAGTTGACCGTAAATGAATTAAAAGTATCATTAGCACAAGCTTGTGTGAACTCAAGATTAGGAGTTCCAATAACAATCTGAGCCTTCATTTTTCCAAAGAAAAAAAACATTAAAAAAAAGACTATGAAAGGGAAACAAGTTTTGGGGATAATTTTTTTCACTTATATTTTTTTAATGTTTTTTAATATTTAACAATACCCGTATATCCAGAAAGTATCTAGGTATAGTTTATGAAACTTTTTTTGGTATGTATTTTTATTTTTCAGGAAGACTAATTGCTATAATTTTATTAATACGAAGTCTAAAATCTGGATTATCCAAATTTTTAACATCTATAAAAGTTTCTGTATCTACACCTTGCGAATAAACATTTGCAAATACACTATTCCCATACCAATTTTCTAGGTCTTCATTATTAGGAACATTTTCAGTAAATATATTTCCTTCACAATTGTTAAAATACATATTAGTAAATTGCATTTTGGAAAGATTATCGTTATCTATCTGAATTTTTTTATCTAAAATAACTGCTGGATTAAAACCTGAAAAAATAGTTTTGTTTACAGAAAAGGAAGCTCCGTTTTTAACGTACATTGCTTCATGAACCAACCCAACTTTAATGTCGGCTTCGAGATTATTACTTAATACCATAATTGTATTGTTGTTAACTTCAAGATGTGATCCTTTTTTAGTTGAATCCACTTCTTCGATGTTATTATAGGAAGCTAAATATATACTACTAGCTCCTCCCGAAGTTGTATGATATGGAGATTTAATTGCTAATGAATTTGCCAATAAAGATTGAGCTCCAAAATTAAAGTTAAAATCATTTCTTTTAGCTCTAAAAGAAACCAATTGATAAAGCATGGTGTCTCCTCCTATTATTTGGAAAGAGTTTCCTTGGCAATAGCTTACCATAATATTTTCCAAAATGGTTTCGTTTCCAACACCTGCAAGTGTAAGACCATTGTAATAACCATAATCTTTGGTTCTTTTACCAGCATATTCAATTCTTACATATCTTAATATTCCTGAATTACTCTCAGGATTAGAACCTCCAAATTGTAATACATCTGAAGATGGGGCGTTAAGACCACAAATCATTTCCGAATTTTCGGTAAGCATATTGGTTGGTGCATTTCCTAAAATAAAAATTCCCCCCCAGTCACCTTTTTTTCTTACACCTCTATTAGATGAAAAAATAATTGGGTCTGTTTGGGTACCTTCTGCCAGAATTTTTGAAGTTCTTCCTATAATTAATGACGCTTTAGATTTGTAATCTGCAAGTATTAGTGTGCCAGGTTCAATAGTAAGTGTGGTACTATCTGTTACAAAAACATCTCCTAACAAAAGATAAACCTCTTTTTTATTAAGTATTGTATTTTTTGTGATGTTTCCGGAAAGTATCTGAGTAGGTTCGGGATATTTATTATCACTCGTTTTAAAATCGGTCCAGATACTTAACCAATTTTCATTTCCGTATATACCTTTTTCTTGTTGAGCTTGTAAACTGAAAATGGGAAAAAGTAGAAAAAAGATAAATTTTAAGTAGTTTTTTTTCATACCAAATATTATTTAAACATTGATTACAATAATAATGTTTTATTTCAAAATATATCTATAATATGCATATTTTTTCGATTAAATGCATTTATATTTAACATTTAACAAAAAAGGATTGTACGTATTTTTATGAAAAAAAATTAATTAGTTTATTTTTAAACTATTATAAAAAAACAAAATTAATAGTAATATAG
>JALWUJ010000149.1:0-1176 GCA_027080135.1 Flavobacteriaceae bacterium
CACATTTCATCCGAAACTAAGACAACGGGAAAATACTATCTTTGTCCAAAACAAGTAACTTTTTCAAAAAAATGGTAAAAAACTTTATTGAGGAATTGAAGTGGAGGGGCATGATTCACGATATAATGCCGGGAACAGAAGAGGAACTAATGAAAGGTCCTACTGCTGCTTATATTGGTTTTGATCCTACTGCAGACAGTTTGCATATAGGAAGTTTAGTGCAGATTATGACATTAGTGCACTTTCAACGAGCAGGACATAAACCTTTTGCGTTAATTGGTGGAGCTACAGGTATGGTTGGCGACCCTTCCGGGAAATCTCAAGAACGTAATTTATTGGACGAAGAAACTTTACAGCATAATGTAACGTGCGTTCGCAAACAGTTGGAAAAATTTCTAGATTTTAAAGCAAAAGACAATCCAGCAGAATTGGTAAATAACTATGATTGGTTTAAAGACATGTCTTTTTTAGAGTTTATTCGTGATGTAGGAAAGCACATCACTGTAAATTACATGCTTGCTAAAGACTCTGTAAAACGAAGAATGGAATCCGGTTTGTCATTTACTGAATTTTCATATCAATTGGTTCAAGGATTTGACTTTTATTGGTTATATACTCATAAAGGATGCAAAGTTCAACTTGGTGGTTCTGACCAATGGGGGAATATCGTAACAGGTACCGAATTAATCCGCCGAAAAGCAGGTGGAGAAGCTTTTGCAGTAACAACTCCTCTAATAAAAAAAGCCGATGGTTCCAAATTTGGAAAAACCGAAGGAGGAAATGTTTGGTTAGACCCTGCAAAAACATCACCATATAAATTTTATCAATATTGGATAAATGCCAGTGATGAGGACGCTAAAAATTATATACGAATTTTTACTTTATTTTCGAAAGAGGAAATTGAATCTATTGAAGCAGAACATAATGAGGCACCTCATCTCAGAACGCTACAAAAAGCATTAGCCAAAGACATTACCATTCGAGTTCATAGTGAAGAAGGTTATCGAGCTGCCGTTGAAGCATCCGAAATTTTGTTCAAAAAAGGACAAGAAGCTGTAGATGGTCTAAAAAACATGAGTGAACAATTATTTCAAGAAGTATTTGAAGGAGTGCCACAAGCACTCCTTTTTTTTACAGATAACAATATACGATATAATTTTTTATCTGCCGTGGCTA
>JALWUJ010000149.1:1186-3011 GCA_027080135.1 Flavobacteriaceae bacterium
GGAATTGATATCATTAGAGTTTTAGCTGAAAAGACCGGTTTTTTAAAATCAAACGGTGAAGCTAGAAGAGCTCTTAAAGAAAATTCAATCGCAGTAAATAAAGAAAAGGTAGCTGAAGGAAAATTAATTTCTAAGGAGGACCTAATCGGAGGGAAATTCATCTTATTACAAAGAGGAAAAAAAAATAATTTCATAGTTAAAGCGATATAAATATAGAACCGTAAACTTAGTTGAATGAAAAACGTAATACGCTTGTTAAAACTTACCGGACCTTTTAAAGGGAGTGTTGCGTTTAATTTACTGTTTAATATACTTGGGATGCTCTTTTCCTTGTTTTCATTTGCAATGGTTGTTCCGTTACTGAAAATTTTGTTTACAACCGATGAGGCGAACTTTGTAAAAATAGCGGAAAAATACGAATCCATCACTTCTCAATCGACAGATGTCATGGATTATGCCAATTATTTCATGGCAAATCTGGTGTTAGAAAATGGTAAATATTATACCCTTGTTACAATTTGTGTTGTGCTAATTGGTGTAGTCTTTTTCAAAAACTTATTCACTTTTTTAAGTGCTGTGTTTTTAAATCGGGTGATTTATGGTGTGTCCAAAAGTATGCGTCAAGCAATTTACCACAAGATTATTCATTTACAACTATCTTTTTTCAGTGATGAAAAGAAAGGGGATTTGATGTCGCGATTTACTTCTGATGTTCGAGAAATCGAACTCTCAATAGCAAGTTCAATTCGTGGAGCTTTTAAAGACCCTTTTTATATCATAGGATACATACTTGCATTATTTTACATCAATGCTAAATTATCGATTTTCATACTCATTTTTCTTCCTGTTTCTGGAGCAGTTATCGCATTTATAGGAAATGGGCTGAAAAGAAAATCCAAACAAGGTCAACAGCAAAGTGGTAGTTTGTTATCTATATTAGAAGAAACATTATCGGGATTAAGAATCATCAAGGCCTTTAATGCAGAAGATAAAGTAGAAAAATCCTATGCTGAAAAAAACAATCAATTGTACCGATTGTTTATAAAGATTTACAAACGAGTTGATGTTGCTTCCCCAATAAGTGAATTTTTAGGAATTGTTTCCACCTCTGTTGTCCTTTTATTTGGAGGAAATATGGTAATCAACGGTACACTAGAACCAGACTTGTTTATCGGTTACATTATTCTTTTTTCACAATTAATATCCCCGGCCAAATCCATTTCAAAAGCCATTTATGAATCCAATCGTGGAGTAGCTGCTCTTAATAGAATTAACGAAATTTTAGAAGCAAAAACCGAAATCAAAGACACCCCTAACGCAGTTACGTTGAAATCATTCTCTAAAGCTATAGCATATAAAAATGTATCTTTTAAATACGAAAATGATTATGTACTTAAAAATGTGAGTTTCGATATTGAAAAAGGAAAAACAATTGCTCTTGTTGGACAATCCGGTTCGGGAAAATCTACCTTAGCAGATTTATTACCTCGATTTTATGATGTTGAAGAAGGTGAAATCACAATAGATGATATACCGATTAAAAATGTAACCCTTAAAAGTTTAAGAAATCAACTGGGTATTGTAACCCAACAATCTATTTTGTTCAATGATACTGTTTTTAATAACATAGCTTTTGGAAAACCGGAAGCAACACTTGAAGAAGTTATTTCAGCGGCTAAAATTGCCAATGCTCACGAATTTATCGAACAATTAGAAGATGGCTACCAAACCAACATTGGAGATGGAGGTGGCAAATTATCAGGCGGACAAAAACAACGCCTTAGTATTGCACGCGCAGTTCTAAAAAACCCACCGATATTAATTC
>JALWUJ010000150.1 GCA_027080135.1 Flavobacteriaceae bacterium
GGCATTATACGCCTTTTACTAATAAATAAAAGTTAAAGATTGAATTCGCAGAACAAACTCAAAATCATTAACGACCCAATCTATGGTTTTATTACCATACCCAATAAGCTCATTTTTGAATTAATAGAACACCCTTACTTTCAAAGATTGCGTAGAATCTCGCAAATGGGAATGTCTTATCTGGTGTATCCAGGTGCACAACACACTCGTTTTCATCACGCATTAGGTGCTATGCATTTAATGCAAAAAGCGGTACAAGTACTTATCTTTAAAGGAATTAAAATTTCTAAAGAAGAATCTGAAGCTCTTTATATTGCAATTCTTTTACACGACATTGGTCACGGTCCATTTTCGCATGCTATGGAACATAGTATTGCAGAAAATATAAATCATGAAAGTATATCCTTGCTTTTTATGGATGCTTTAAACAAAGAATTTAACAACAGATTAACGCTTGCTATTCAAATATTTAAAAATGAATATCCCCGAAATTTCTTTTATCAATTAATTTCGGGACAGTTGGATATGGACAGAATGGACTACCTAAAGCGAGATAGTTTTTATACAGGGGTTTCCGAGGGATCTGTAAATTCTGAACGTTTAATAAGTATGTTAAACGTGTTTAAGGATAATTTAGTGGTTGAAGAAAAAGGAATTTATTCAGTTGAAAAATTTATTATTGCTAGACGTTTAATGTATTGGCAAGTTTATTTACACAAAACGAGTCTGGTAGCCGAACAATTAGTTACTAGGCTGTTAAAACGTGCCAAAGAACTTACAGTACAAGGGGTTAGTCTAAAAGCAAGTGAAGCATTATTGTTTTTTATGAAAGAAAATATTACCAAAGAAAATTTTACTTTCAAAATATTAAACACCTTTTCTAAGTTAGACGATTACGATATTGTTTCGGCAATGAAATCTTGGGTTTTTGAAAAAGATTTTGTGTTAAGTAACATTTCAAAAATGTTATTAAATAGAGATTTGTTGAAGATAGAAATTAAAACTGAAGTATTTTCAGAAGAAACTATTGAAAAGTATAAAGAAAAATTAATGAATAAATATCAAATTTCCCAACAAGAAGCATCGTATTTTGTTTTTTCAGGAATAATTACCAACCAAGCCTATAGTATGGAAAAAGAGACCATTAATTTGTATAAAAAAACAGGAGAAATCATTGATGTTGCACAAGCTAGTGACCAATTAAACTTAAAGGCACTTTCTAAAAAAGTAGTGAAATATTATATGTGTTATCCAAAAACAAATTAATGCAGCTTTTTTTTCTATTTTTGCATATCAAATAAAATTTAAATTAAATTCTAAAGTGTGAAATTTACAGCAGCTCAAATAGCAGGGATTTTAGAAGGTGAAGTAGAGGGAAACCCTGAAGTAGAAGTATCTAAGCTATCAAAAATTGAAGAAGGTGAAAATGAAAGTTTAAGCTTTCTTTCCAATCCAAAATACACGCAATATATATATACCACAAAAGCTTCGGCAGTTATTGTTAACAATAACTTTAAGGCAGAACAAGTAATAAATACTACTTTAATAAGAGTAGAAGATGCTTACAAATCGTTTTCAAAATTATTAGAATATTACAACCAAGTTAAAATGAATAAAACGGGTATAGAACAACCTGTTTTTGTTTCAGAAAGTGCTTCTTATGGACATAATATTTATATAGGTGCATTCGCTTATATTGGCGAAAATGTACAAATTGGCGATAATGCTAAAATTTATCCTAATGTTTATATTGGTGATAATGTTAAGATAGGAGATAATGCTATTATATTTTCAGGAGCCAAAATATATTCAGATACTATTATTGGTGATAATTGTGTAATCCACAGTAGTGCTATTTTAGGTGCAGACGGATTTGGGTTTACTCCCAACGAAAAAGGAGAGTTTATAAAAGTACCACAAACAGGAAATGTAATTATAGAAGACAATGTAGATGTAGGGGCAGCAACTTCTATAGACAGAGCAACCTTAGGATCAACCATCATCCGTAAAGGTGTAAAGTTAGACAATCAAATACAAATAGCTCATAATGTAGAAATTGGAAAAAATACTGTTATTGCTGCTCAAACAGGAATTGCTGGTTCTACTAAAATAGGTGAAAATTGTATGATTGGAGGACAGGTTGGCATCGTTGGACATATTACTATTGGTAACAATGTACGTATCCAAGCACAAAGCGGAATAGGTAGAAATGTAAAAGATAACGAAGCCATACAAGGCTCTCCAGCATTACCATATAGTGACTATAACAAAAGTTATGTCCATTTTAAGAACTTACCAAAAATTGTTAACAGAATTAATAATTTAGAGAAAAATACTACTAATGACTAATACTGAAATTAAACAACGTACAATAGCTAAAGAGGTTTCACTTAAAGGTGTTGGGTTACATACAGGGCAACAAGTTACCATGACTTTTAAACCCGCCCCTGAAAATTTTGGATATGCTTTTAAAAGAATAGATTTAGAAGGAAATCCTGTTATTGAAGCTCTCGCTTGTTATGTTACCAATACTCAAAGAGGTACCAATCTGGAAAAACACGGAGTAAGTATTAATACTTCAGAACATGTTTTAGCCGCCTTGGTTGGACTGCAAATAGATAATTGTCTTATCGAATTAGATGCCTCAGAACCTCCAATTATGGATGGTTCCTCAAAGTATTTTGTAGAAATATTAGAAACAGCAGGTATACTAGAACAAGAAGCTTATGTTGAAGAGTATGTTGTTAAAGAAATAACAACTTATAAGGATGAAGAAACAGGAAGCGAAATAATGGTCATGCCTTCAGATAAATATGAGGTAACAACCATGGTTGATTTTGGAACCAATGTACTGGGAACACAAAATGCTTCAATTAATGACATTTCAGAATTTAAAAAAGAAATTTCTTGTGCCAGAACTTTTAGCTTTCTTCACGAAATTGAAATGCTACTAGACCACGGTCTTATTAAAGG
>JALWUJ010000151.1 GCA_027080135.1 Flavobacteriaceae bacterium
AAAACAGGAATTTTAGCTATACTATCTATTTTTATGGTTATTTATGGTTATAGTTTCTTAAAAGGTTCTAATATTTTTTCTAACGAAAGGACTTTTCATGTGTCCTATGATAATGTTGCTGGATTAGCAGTTTCTGCACCTGTTACTATTAATGGTTACGCTATCGGACAAGTTAAAAATATAGATTTTGAAGACCACACTGGAAGATTACTTGTAACTTTTACTTTAAGAAAGGATTTTGAGTTTTCAAGAAACAGCATTGTTCGTATTTACAGTACAAGTTTTATTGGTGGCAATGCCTTGGCAATTATTCCTGAAATAGATCCAGAAAATGTTGCCCAAGATGGTGATATTTTAAAAGGTGAAATAGAAAAAGGAATGCTCGAAACAGTATCAAGTGGTTTAAAACCTTTAGAAAAACGTATATACAAAACACTCTCAGGATTAGATACTTTGTTATATAACTTTAATTCAATTTTAAACGATACTACTAAAAAAGATTTAACCCAAGCCATTGCAAGTTTAAACAGAACCATAAATTCTTTTGAGGGAGTATCTGCAAACTTGAATTCCTTATTAAAAGAAAACAAGCCAAAATTAGATAGTACTTTTAATTATTTAGAAACGACAACCGGAAATCTAGCAAGTTTTACCGATTCACTTTCTCAAGTAAATATTAAAGCAATGGCGACCAACCTTGAAGCTACTTTGAAAAGCTTTGATACCATTATGAAAAAGATAGATAATGGTGAAGGAAGTATAGGTAAATTTGTTAACGACGAAGAACTTTATAACAACCTTGAAGGAGCCTCAAAAGAATTGGAAGAATTATTAAGAGACCTAAAAGAACACCCAAAACGATATGTAAATATTTCTGTTTTCGGGAAAAAAGAAAAGCCTTATCAATCTAAAGAGGAACCAAAAAATTAAACCATGGAATACATTTCTAATATTTTATTTTTAATATTATTAATTACTGGGACAGGATTTTTTATTAGAAATAGTAAAAAAATAATCCGAAATATTAAATTAGGTTATAAAACAGACATTTCAGACCATAAAAAAGAACGTTGGAATAATGTGGTGAGAATTGCATTGGGGCAATCTAAAATGGTAGTTCGTCCTGTTGCTGGATTGCTTCATGTTATTGTGTATGTTGGTTTTATAATTATTAATATTGAAGTGTTAGAAATTATCATCGATGGTCTTTTTGGAACACATCGCATATTTTCTTTCCTCGGAAGTGTTTATGGGTTCTTAATAGCTTCTTTTGAAATATTAGCCGTTTTGGTTTTGGTTTCAGTTTCTATTTTTTGGTTGCGAAGAATGGTTTTACGTATTCCAAGATTTTGGTCTAAAGAAATGACTAAATGGCCCAAAAACGATGCACTATATATTTTGTATTTTGAAATGGTATTAATGTCGTTATTCCTAATAATGAATGCAACCGATTCTCATTTTCAAGATTTGGGTTCAGGAAATATCATCAGTCAATATTTAACTCCATTATTTTCAGGAATGGAAGCAGGAACTCTTCATTTGATAGAACGTTCCGCTTGGTGGATTCATATTACAGGCATCTTTATTTTCTTAAATTATTTATACTATTCTAAACATCTTCATATTTTATTGGCCTTCCCAAATGTTTATTATGGTAGCGTTCAACCCAAAGGAAAATTTAAAAACTTAGAGTCGGTTACCAACGAGGTAAAATTAATGATGGATCCCAATGCAGACCCATTTGCAGCACCCGCAGAAGGAACCGAAGTTCCCGCAAAATTTGGAGCCAGTGATGTGTTGGATTTAAGTAGAACACAATTACTAAATGCCTATACTTGTACCGAGTGTGGACGCTGTACAAGCAACTGTCCAGCTAACCAAACTGGTAAAAAATTATCTCCTCGTAAAATTATGATGGACACCCGTGATAGATTGGAAGAAGTTGGGAAAAACATTGACTTAAACGGAGAATTTAAACCCGACAATAAACAATTATTAGACGATTATATTACTCGCGAAGAGCTTTGGGCTTGCACCACCTGTAATGCTTGTGTAGAGACTTGTCCAGTAAGTATAGATCCGCTTTCAATAATTATGGATATGCGTCAATACCTAGTTATGGAACAATCTGCCGCACCTAACGAATTGAATATTTCGATGACCAATATTGAGAATAATGGAGCACCATGGCCTTATAATCAAATGGATCGTTTAAATTGGAAAGATGAAAATTAAAGTACTGTTTTGGACTCTATTGTTTAGTAGTTTCATTGCATTTTCGCAACATTCTTACCGAAAAGATTCGTTGCAAATAAAAGTATATTCAGAGTTATATGTAAACGAAAATGTTAAGATAGACTCCATAAAGGTAAAAAAAATATTCTGTGAATTTTGTACAGATAACCAATTAAAAGCGATTAAAGAAGAATCGTATTATAGAACACAAGATGAATTTTATAACCCAAAATATCATAAGGAAGGAAAGCATATCATCGCTATATATTTAAGAATTAGTAAGGATGATTTTTCAAAAATGAAAGAATAATATGAAAAAAGAAGAAGTAGAAAAACTGTTACACGAAAAAGTAGAAGGTGGCGAACATGTAAGTCCAATACTTCCTGATGGAATAAAAAATTATTTGGTAGATATTGATGGGACCGTAGGAGAGGACATTCCAAATGAAGAACCCGAACGTATGTTAACAGCCGAAGTTTATCCCGATGCTTTAAAAACTGTAAATAAGTGGTACGACGAAGGACACATTATCTGTTTTTTTACTTCTCGAACAGAAGCACATAGAGAATACACAGAAATTTGGTTAAAAAAGCACGGTTTTAAATACCATACTTTATTAATGGGAAAACCCCGTGGGGGAAATTATCATTGGATAGATAATCACTTAGTAAAAGCAACACAATACAAAGGAAAATTTACCGATTTGGTAGATAAAAAAGTAACCATTCAAGTT
>JALWUJ010000152.1 GCA_027080135.1 Flavobacteriaceae bacterium
GTGGTATAGCCTTGGCTTTTCAAAACCGTTGCCATAGTTAAATCCGACTCTTGCCATCCTTCTTTAGCACCTGGCATACCTACTTTAGTCATACCAGATCGAACAGGAACGCTACCACTAATAAACGCAGCTCTACCTGCAGTACAACTTTGTTGCCCATAATAATCTGTAAACGCGATACCTTCACTGGCAATACGGTCTATATTGGGAGTCATATATCCTAACATACCACGATTGTTATGACTGATGTTTGTGATACCAATATCATCACCCCAAATAACCAGGATGTTTGGTTTGTCTTGTGCGAATAATGAACCAGTCATTAAAATTGCACCAAGAAAAAATAACAGTGTTTTTTTCATTTTAAAAGATTTAGTTTGAGAGCGTTCTCGTTATTTTATACAAATTTAGTAGATTAATCTAATCGTTGGGCTTCATCAGTCTTCTTTGTTCGGGTATTATTTCTAAGCTTGTAGTTTCCGAACTTGTATTTAAAGCCCACTCTAAACAATCTAGATTCCATTTTTGCAAAATATTTATTGTCTTGGTTATAATATTTTGAATTAACCCATACATTTTTTGTGTCAAAAATATCATCAACACCTACCGTAATACTCGCTCTGTTTTTCCAAATAGACTTTCTGAAAGAAATAGAAGTTGTAAACTGATTTTTATATTCCGTTGAGCCTGAAATCATACTAGAAATATACAATAAATTTAAATCACTTGTAAAGGTTCCGTCTTTAGAAAGTGTAAACCCACTATACATTTGAGCATAAAAACCAACAGTATCGTTTTTATAGGTTTCTTGTGGACTTGCCAAAGAATAAAATTCATTTTCCATGTAATAGGTAGAAGTATATATAGATAAATACCACCAAGAAAACAGGGATGAGTAATAACTAATATCAAAGCTATAATTAGAGTCACTAATAATGTTTGCATCTATGTTTTGTGTGGCACTATTTTCATTATCCTGAAAAGTTAGTATTGCTAAAGGGTCTTTTTTATAAATATAATAAGCTTCAAAGGACCATTTGTTTTTTAAATAGTAACCTACAAGGTATTTATTTTTATAAGTTGGGGTTAATTTCGGATTTCCAGTATTTAAAATATTATCGGTTACAAAATAAGTAAATGGGTTTAAACTTTGGTATCGTGGACGCTCAATTGTTCTTCGATAACTTAAACTAAAAACGTGGTCGTTGTCTTTGGTGTACAGTGTTGAAACCGACGGAAATAAATCGAAATACGTTTGGTTATTAACAATTCCTAATGATTTGGAATCTCCAATAACATCGGTATATTCACCTCGTAAACCTGCTTTAAGACTCCATTTTTTAAAAGTTTTCGAATAGTTTATATATCCCGCATAAATAGATTCTGTGTAATCAAATAAATCGGAATGCCCTTCAATATAAACAGGAACATTGTTTTCAATATTAAAAAAGTCAAGACCACTTTCGGTATTGATATACGAATATTTTACCCCAGTTTCAAAATCACCTTCACCTATAGTTTTTGTGAAACTGGTTTGCCCTGTAAAAATTTTACTGTCTTGATTGGCATCGGTAAAAAAGTTTACATTATTAATAAGTTGGCCCGTGGGAAGCCGATAATTGGTATTTAAATCTTGTGTTTGCTCATTATTATAAGTAATATAGTTTGCCGATGTTGTTAGCTTAGTGCCCTTATCGTCAAGATCAATTTTATGTTCTAAATTAAAGGAAAGGTTCGTCGCATCATTCTCTAAAAAACTTATGGTTTTAAAAACAGAATCCAATTGTCTTTGTGCATCCAAAATTTCGCCATCTACTTTATTATCGAAGGTTTTATTTGGTGAAACCATGACGGTCGATGAAAAACTTAAACTGTTTTTGTCATTTAAAGTAAAATCTAAAATTATATTTCCTTGATGTGCTTTAGAGCGAGTTACCTTTTCAAAATCCGATTCCCAAATAGATTTGGTAGTAATATTATCTGAATTAAAAAACCGAATGTAATTGGTGTCTTCTTTTAAATCTTTTCGTGGACTGAAGCTGTAATTTACATACATATTCAACCAATTGTTCTTATAAAAATGGGAAGTAGAAAAACGATATTTCGAAAAAACAGCTTGCTCATAAGTAGCATTAACCGAACCTTTATAGCCAATAGAAACCGCTTTTGAAGTAATAATATTTAATACTGAAGTGGCTTCTGCTCCATATTTGGCTGAAGGATTATCTATCACTTCAATCGATTTAATATTGGAAGCATCCATACTTTGTAAAAGAGAAGCCAATTCTGAAGAAGTTAAATAAACACGTTTATCATTTAAGTAAATAATTGGCTTGGTTCGTTTTACTTTAATACTTTCCCCAATAACTATAACCCCAGGAGTTTTGGTTAGTAAATTATAAGTATCTCCTGTAGATAATGATGTGTTTTCTACATTAAATATCAATTTTCCAGGCTCTCTTTTTATAGAAGGAGCTTTTGCATTAATAATGGTTTCATCTAACTCTTCAATATTTTCAAGTAAAGTAATACTTATAAATTTTGAATTGGAAGGATTTAATGTTTTCGAAACCGTGGTAAAACCTACCATCGAAAATTCTACATAATAATCTTGTTCATTTAATTCAGATAAAATAAAATTTCCAGAATCATCAGTTACTGCTCCACCTATGACACTAGAACCATCCTTTTCGTATAACAATACATTTACAAATGAAATAGGTTGATTATCAGAGTCAACAACTTGCCCCTCAATAGTAGCATTTTGCGAAAACAATGCTAAAGGGATAAAAAATAGAAGTGATAAAAATATTTTCCTCATATAAAATGCAGATACTATTCGAATACCTTCAAATTTGGGGCATTAATAATACTTCTACGTTTTTACAAGGGGGAGATGAAATAAATTCATATTAAAAACGCATAAAGTGCAAATATGTAAAAAAAAATGTTGTTAATCGAATTTAATTGTATTTATTCGATGAAATACTTACTTAAAAAGTATAAAAATCCTCATTCTTTATGTGTCTCTCTTTGATTGCTTTTGTTCTATATTTGCAAATTGAACCTTGAGAAGGATTTTTTTATATGAAGAACATTCGTAATTTTTGCATCATTGCCCATATCGACCACGGAAAAAGCACCTTGGCTGATCGACTTTTAGATACTACAGGATCTGTAACGGCTCGCGAACAGCAAAACCAATTATTAGATAATATGGATTTGGAGCGTGAACGTGGAATCACTATAAAAAGCCATGCCATCCAAATGGATTACGAATACAAAGGCGAAAAATATGTTTTGAACCTAATCGACACTCCTGGTCACGTAGATTTTTCTTACGAAGTTTCTCGTTCTATTGCGGCTTGCGAAGGGGCTTTATTAATTGTTGACGCTGCTCAGAGTATTCAAGCACAAACCATTTCCAACCTTTATTTAGCTTTAGAAAACGACTTGGAAATTATTCCAGTTTTAAACAAAGTAGATCTTCCTTCAGCTAACCCAGATGTAGTAACAGACGATATTGTAGGGCTTTTAGGTTGTAATCCTGAAGATGTTATTCCAGCAAGTGCAAAAACAGGTTTGGGAATTGAAAATATTCTTGCTGCAATAATAGAACGAATACCTGCTCCCAAAGGAAACTTAAACGAACCCTTACAAGCACTAATTTTCGATTCGGTTTACAATCCGTTTCGTGGGGTAGAAACCTATTTTAGAATTATTAATGGCGAAATAAAAAAAGGACAACACATTAAGTTTATGGCAACAGGCAAAGATTATTTTGCAGATGAAGTAGGTGCCTTAAAACTTAAACAAGAAATAAAATCCAGTGTAAAAGCTGGAGATGTGGGTTATTTAATTACTGGAATAAAAGAAGCAAAAGAAGTAAAAGTAGGAGACACCATTACCGATTTTAAAAACCCAACCAAAAACCAAATTGATGGTTTTGAAGATGTAAAACCCATGGTTTTTGCAGGAATATATCCAGTAGATACCGAAGATTACGAAGAACTTAGAAACTCCATGGAAAAACTTCAGTTAAATGATGCTTCTTTAGTCTTTCAACCTGAAAGTTCTGCTGCTTTAGGTTTTGGATTTCGTTGTGGGTTTTTAGGAATGCTTCACTTAGAAATTATTCAAGAACGTTTAGAGCGGGAATTTAATATGACCGTGATTACTACCGTTCCAAATGTATCGTATTATGCTTATACCAACAAAGAACCCGATACTAAAATCTTGGTAAACAATCCTTCAGATTTACCTGAGCCTTCTACTTTAAATCGAGTAGAAGAGCCTTATATTAAAGCTTCAATAATTACCAAATCGGATTTTGTTGGGCCTGTAATGTCGCTTTGTATTAGCAAACGTGGGCAAATTACTCATCAAACATATTTAACTCCAGAGAGAGTAGAATTATCGTTTGATATGCCTTTGGCAGAAATTGTTTTCGATTTTTACGATCGTCTTAAAACAGTTTCAAAAGGGTATGCTTCTTTTGATTATCATCCTATTGGAATGCGAGTTTCAAAACTAGTAAAAGTAGATGTCCTCTTAAACGGAAATGTGGTTGATGCTCTTTCAGCTTTATTACACCAGGAAAATGCCTACGATATTGGAAAGAAAATGTGCGAAAAATTACGCCAGTTAATTCCAAGACAACAGTTTGATATTCCAATACAAGCAGCGATTGGAGCAAAAATAATTTCTAGAGAAACTGTAAAAGCATTACGTAAAGATGTAACAGCAAAATGTTATGGTGGAGATATTTCACGTAAACGAAAACTACTTGAAAAACAGAAAAAAGGTAAAAAACGTATGCGTCAAGTTGGGAATGTAGAAATTCCGCAAGAAGCATTTATGGCGGTTTTAAAGTTGAATGATTAAAAAAGTGAAAAAAGTGACGGTGTGACTCTAAGTCACACCGTCACTAAATAACCTCCTTCGCAAAGACAACTAGATAACCTTTTCATCCCGTAAGAAATTCTCCAAATTACTTGCGTTTACAAAACAGCCACTAACTTTTGAAACCTCATTACATTGATGAGAATCCAACTTTGCAGATCGGCAATCAAAATTTGATAAATCTACTTTTCTAAAGTTTGGATTGATGGCTAAACATTGCTGTAGAAGTTCGTCCAATGTTTTTTCTATTCCAGGTTCTACTTCGTTTTCTAATAAATAACCTCTTAAAAAATTCTCGGTAGCACGTTGGGATTTTTTACAAACCATCACCGAAACTACATCTTCTTCTGGGCGGCATAACTCTTGGTTTGCTTCGCCTACTTTTTTTATGGCTTCTTTAAATAAAGCCCTTGCTCTTTCTTTCATAATATGCCTTTGAAAACGGTTCCGAATTCTCGGAATCATTAAATTAAACCTCTAATTTTTTAATAAAAGCTTTGCTAAAGTTCAAAACTTTGGCAAAGCTCAATAACTATTTTACATATCTCGAAACAACTCCAATCGTTCCCAATTGGTTTCCACTTCTTCTTGTGCTTGTTTAAGTAATTTTGCTCCTAATTCGGCATCTTGTTTTACCACTCTTGTAAAACGGGTTTCATTGTACATAAAGTCTTCTAAGGGTCTATTGGGTTCTTTAGAATCTAGTCTAAATTTCTTTCCTTTTGGTTTGGAAGGATCAAATCTAAACAATGGCCAATAACCAGATTCTACTGCTTTTTCTTGTTGTGAAGCAGCATATTTTAAATCATATCCGTGGTCTCCACAATGCGAATAGGCAATAATAATTGAAGGTCCTGGATATGCCGCAGCTTCTTTAATCGCTTTTAAAGATTGAATGTCTTTAGCTCCCATGGCAATTTGTGCTACATAAACATTTCCGTAGGAAACTGCTTGTAAAGCCAAACTTTTCTTGCTGGTTCGTTTTCCTGAAACAGAGAATTTAGCTGAGGCTCCTAATGGTGTTGCTTTGGAAGTTTGTCCTCCAGTATTGGAATAAATCTCAGTATCCATTACCAAAATATTAATGTTCTCACCTGTAGAAAGAACGTGATCTACACCTCCAAACCCAATGTCATAAGCCCAACCATCACCACCTAGAATCCAAACATCTTTTTTACGTAAGTATTCGGTTAGTTGGTTTAATTTTACAGCATCTGCATCGTTATCTAACATCGAAAGTGTTTTCTTTAATTTCTCGATATCCTCAAACTTTTTGGCTTTTTGAGTTTCGTTTTCTTCTGGGTTATTGATTATAGCATCTACAATTTCTGAACCTACCAATAATTCTAATGATTTTAGTAAATTGAAAGCTAATTCTTGTTTTTTAGAAAGGGCTAATTTCATTCCCAATCCAAATTCTGCATTGTCTTCAAATAAGGAGTTTGCCCAAGCAGGTCCTCTACCAAACTGATTGGTTTTATAAGGCGTTGTTGGTAAATTTCCTCCATAAATAGAGGAACATCCCGTAGCGTTTGCAATTAAAATACTGTCGCCATATAATTGGGTTAGCATTTTAATATAAGGGGTTTCACCACAACCTGAACAAGCTCCAGAGAACTCAAATAAAGGCTCTAAAAATTGTGATCCTTTTACATTAGATGTTTTAAGTTCGGTACGTTCGTAATAAGGTAACGATTCAAAGAAATTCCAGTTGGCATTTTCCTCTTCATCTACATCAAATTTTCGATGCATATTGATGGCTTTAAAGTTTTCAACTTCTTTGCTTTCGGCTGGGCAAACTTCCACACAAAGGTCGCAACCCGTACAATCTTCAGGCGAAACTTGAAGTACATACTTTTCATTTTTTGCGTCAAATGGTCTTCCTATAGGTGCAACAGATTTTAAACTGTCTGGAGCATTTTTAAATTCGTCATTTGAAATTACTTTAGACCGAATGGCAGCGTGAGGACAGATTACCACACACTTGTTACATTGTGTACACAAATCTACATCGTCCCAAACGGGTATAAAATCGGCAATTCCTCTTTTTTCAAATTGAGTGGTTCCTGTAGGAAATGTTCCGTCAACTGGGAAAGCACTTACGGGTAATTCATCTCCATTTCCTGCCAAGATACTTCCTAAGATTTTTTCTACAAACGGATCTGTGTTTCCGGTCATTATCGGTTTTAATTCCTTGTTGGTAGAAACTGCTTTTGGATAGTTAACTTCTTGAAGATTTGCCAAGGATTTATCTACCGCGTTAAAATTCATTTCAACTACCTTCTCTCCTTTATGAGAATAGGATTTTACAATAGCATCTTTAATTTTCTGAATGGCTTCATCCTTCGGAAGGATTCCTGAAATAGCAAAGAAACAGGTTTGTAAAACAGTATTGGTTCGTTTTCCTAAATGGGCTTCTTGTGCAACTTTTGAAGCATCTACCACATAAAATTTCAACTCTTTTTCTAAAATTTGCTCTTGCATTATTTTGGGTAATTCGTCCCAAATTTCTTCATTGGAATAAGGGGAGTTCAATAGGAACGTTCCTCCTTTTTTTGCTTTTCCTAAAATGTCATATTTTTCAATAAAATTATATTGATGACAAGCAATAAAATCGGCAGTATTAATTAAATAACTGGAGTAAATAGGTTCGGGTCCAAAACGTAAATGCGAAATGGTTTGTGCTCCCGCTTTTTTAGAATCGTACACAAAATATCCTTGTACATAATTGTCGGTGGTTTGTCCAATAATTTTAATCGAATTCTTGTTGGCTCCCACCGTACCATCAGATCCTAAACCGTAGAACATACAGTTGATGGTTTCTTTTTTGGTATTAAAAACCGAATTATAATCGATACTCGTATGAGTAACATCATCGATAATTCCAACGGTGAAATGGTTTTTAGGACAGTCGGTGGCAAGTTCGTCGTAAATTCCTTTTACCATCGCTGGAGTAAACTCTTTTGATGACAATCCATAACGACCTCCCACTACTTTTGGCATTTCTCTATCGCTTTCGGTAAGGGCAGCGACAACATCTAAATAAAGTGGGTCGCCAATGCTTCCTGGCTCTTTAGTTCTGTCTAAAACGGCAATATTTTTAACGGTAGTTGGTAATTCGTCCACAAAATGTTTGATGGAAAATGGACGGAATAAACGCACAAAAACAGCTCCTACTTTCTCACCATTATTGACCATCGTTTCAACAGTTTCTCTAACTGGACCTTCACCAGAACCCATTATAATAATTACACGTTCAGCTTCAGGATGACCTATATAGTAGAACAAACTATATTTACGCCCCGTGTGTTGGTAGAATTCGTCCATGGTTTCTTGAACAATTCCCGGTACTTTTTGATAATATGAATTGGCAGCCTCTCTAGATTGGAAGAATACATCTGGGTTTTGAGAAGTTCCTCTAATTACAGGATTGTCAGGATCTAACGAACGTTTGCGATGTGCCATAATTTCTAACTCTGGCATCATTTCAGCAATTGTTTCATCTGAAATGGCATCTATTTTTGAAATCTCATGCGAAGTTCTAAATCCATCAAATATATTAAGAAAAGGCACTCTACTTTTTAAAGTTGCTACTTGTGAAATTAATGCAAAGTCCATCGCTTCTTGTACCGATCCTCCAAATAGCATAGCAAATCCTGTTTGGCGAGTTGCCATAACATCGGAATGATCGCCAAAAATAGAAAGAGCGTGAGTAGCAATAGTTCTAGAAGCTACGTGAATTACAGTAGGTAATAATTCTCCTGCAATTTTATACATGTTCGGAATCATTAACAGCAACCCTTGCGAAGCGGTAAAAGTGGTGGTTAAAGCTCCTGCTTGCAAAGACCCATGAACGGCTCCCGAAGCTCCTCCTTCGCTTTGCATTTCTACAATTCTAGGAACGTTGTTCCAAATGTTTTTTTCTCCTTTCGAGCTGTACACATCTACATGTTCACCCATAGGCGATGCAGGTGTAATTGGATATATGGCACAAACCTCATTGGTTTTATGAGCGATTATGGCAACCGCTTCATTAGCATCACATATTAATTTTTTAACTGGTTTTTTCATAATATAGAGTTATAAGAAACACCCTATAAAATGTTATGCCCAAAATGATTTCTCCCAAAAAAGACAGTAATTATATGAAATCAAAAAGCATAAAAATGATTAGGGTATTTAAAATTTTCGATAAAATTAAATAACTCTAATGGAGCAAACTATGATGATTGTCAGTTTCATACTAATTTAGTAACGGTGTGACTTGGAGACACACCGTTACTATAAAAATAATCCAAAAAAAAAGCACCCTTAAAAAAGAGTGCTTGTATATATAAAGGTAGAAATATATTATTCGCCGTGTAACCAAACTTTTTTGGCAAGAAGTAAAAATAACTACTCTTTTACAAGGCTTGCAAAGAAGCATTAAAACAATTTACCAATAGTATAGTTTAAGTTAATATAAGGAGTTATATACATGACACTTTCTGTAAAATAAGGAGGATCGTTTGTGGCGTACATACCTATTATGGCTTCAAATTTATTTTTCTTAAACCCTATGGCGAAGTTTTTTGGATACATAATATAGTTTAGATGAGAAAAAGAACTACCCAAATAAATTCCATTTGAATCAAAAAAAGATTCTTTATAGGTAAATCCAGAATTGGTATTTAACATTGAAACTCCAATTCGAGCAAATAACTCTGATTTTTTAAATACTTTAACATGATAATCTAAATAAAAATGGTAACCCATAAATAATTTATAAACATCTTCTTTAACACCAATTTCATTAGCTATGTCATTGTTTGTTGCATGATTTAACAATGTGTATCTAATAGAGTGTGAAAAACCTAAGCTAAAATTTTTAGTTGCAAAAAATTTTAACCCATAATAAAATGCAGATCCTGAGTTTTGTCTATCGGGGTTTGTTCGTGAAAACTCTGGTATTGTACCTAGTTCTACAGGTAAAGGAGTAATTCTATACTCGGTTCCCACACTAAAAAAAAGTTTGCCCTTACGTTGTTCTCTAAAATCTAACTCTTGAGAAAAAACGTAAGACAAGGGTAGTAATAATAAAATAAGAAATAGTTTATTCATAAAATTAGTTAATTGTTTGATTTAACAAGCCACTTAATAACAAGTGGCTTGTTATAAAATTAATATGCTGTGTAAATTAAATTATATTTTATTGAATTTTTATCAATAGAAAATGCAGATGCCCAAGGTAAATCATAGGTGTTTGAGGGATTCATTGAAATAGTTTGGATATCATAAGGAGATTGCCAAGTTTGATATGTTATATTTCTAATATCAACTTGGTTGGGCATTAAAAAAGATTCTGTAACAAAAGGAGCCGGCCATGAATCTTCCTCGAATATTAAATAATATACTATTTCATCTGTTATATAATTTTCTTGTCTTTTTATTAAATAGTTTTGTGTTCTTTCATCTTGATCGTCTATCCAACTTCTTTTATATCTTTCTATTCGTTTACCAGAATAATTATGACAATTTGATGTACCAATAATATTATTACCACAATCACCTGAGCCAAAAGGTGCAATTAAAGCATATCCTTTAAAATTAATTTCAGATCTACCTGGCCATCCTTCTTTGTGATATTTCACAGTCATTTTTTCGATTTTTAAACTAAACTCATATTGATTTTCTTCATCTTCTTCTCCTGTATCACAAGCACCACGGAATTGCTGTTGACCACCTCCAGCTCCTCCACACTCTACCATTTCTAAAACAACAATATCATCTTCTCCAGCTAGTTGAGGGCTAAGTGTTTCATCAATAGGTTCTAAATCTCCATTAGTGTTTGCTTGATACCCTTTCATGATTTGTTCTTGATTGGTTGTATCATAATCGTCTATTGCGTATAATGTTTGTGTACTATCGTAAGGAGCCTTACTTAAATATTTAGCAAAATCGTGTACTCTAATTGTAGGGTACCAATTTTGATTTTCTAGATCTTCAAAAGCTTTTAATGAAAATTCTAGGTCAGTATCTATTGTTGCCACATTTTTATCATTGTTAGCTTCCTCCTGATCTAAAATAATTTGGTTAATAACACTCTCTGCATAAAACGTATCAAAATTCTCATTGTTATAATTATTTAGTTCTGTTAAAGCTTTCTTTACATCTTTTTTGTTCTTTTCTAACCAAGATGCGATTTTAGTTAAATGAAATCTTTTATACGACAACTTTTCATCCAATGTTGCTGTTTCAAAATATGCTTTGTCATACATATTTAGTTCTGCTGTTTCAACAGTGTTTTCAATTATTTCATCGTTGTTTGTACAAGCAATAAATAATGAAGTTAAAAATAGTAATAAAAATAGTTTTTTCATAATTTAAAAATTTTAAGATTAATTTAGATTTTTTAAACTATGTGGGGGAGCGTAAAACAATGCTAGCTTTAAAGCTTTACGACACAAGTTTATCGTGTTAACAGTCCAAATCTATAAAAAAAAAAAAAACGCTTTCCAAAATAATTTAACATTTAATTTGGTGTATATCTTAAAATTTATAGTCAATAAGCTTATAAATCAGTACATTATCTATAAAGTAAAAAATATTTAATAGTAAACAAAATACAAATCTTACAAAGTAACGGTGTGACTTGGAGTCACACCGTTACTATAAAAATAATCCAAAAAAAAAGCACCCTTAAAAAAGAGTGCTTGTATATATAAAGGTAGAAATATATTATTCGC
>JALWUJ010000153.1 GCA_027080135.1 Flavobacteriaceae bacterium
ATTATTAATAATATATATTTTGATACATTATAATATATTTAAGGTGTGATATCCTAAGTTAATAATAACATCTCAAAAATGTATATCGATATTCCTAAAAATAATATATTAATAGCTTCTCCCTCTTTTTTAGGTAGTACAATGGCTTGCTCGTATTTTGCATTTGAAATGGAACCTGTTATTGCAGTGATTGCCATAAAAATAGCCAATACACCAAAATCTTCGGGAGTATAAATTCGTGTTAATATTGGGCTTATGGCAATAGGAATAGCCTGAGCAATGGTAGTTCCTGTCATTAAGGTTAAGACATTCTTACTAAACTCAGATTTAAAAAGATTTGAAAATCTTCCCATTTATTTTTTTTTATTTGCTAAACGGATGCTTCGCCAAAGGTTTTTTAACAAAAGGATGATATTCGCCTTTAGCACCAATGGGTTCCGCATGACGGATGGAATGAACAATCTCGATAGCTTGTCTGGGTGCTTCTAAACCGTAACCGTTTCCTTTTATAATTTCATCGTACGAAACTGTATGTAAATCGGTAAAGCCTCCACTAAATTCTAATTCTTCTCCTTCAATGGTGATAGAACGGTAGGTACGTTGTCCTTTTGCTTTTATTTCATCTGGCAACACATCGTAATTAATCGATAAAAACCATCGCACTCTGGCTCTTTCAAATTCTAAATAACCCGCAGAACGATCGTGGGTATTTACATGAACTACATTTTGTTTTACTTCGCCAAAAATCCAAGAAAGCATATCGTAAAAATGAACTCCAATATTGGTGGCAATTCCTCCAGATTTAGATACATCGCCTTTCCAAGAAGTATAATACCAATGTCCACGAGAGGTTAAATAGGTTAAATCTACATCGTAAATTTTATCCTTAGATCCATTGGCAATTTTTTCTTTTAAAGCAATAATACTTGGGTGTACTCTTAATTGAAGAATGTTATATACCTTTTTACCGGTTTCTTTTTCAATTTCTGAAAGGGCATCGATATTCCAAGGGTTTAGCACTAAAGGTTTTTCACAAATAGCATCTGCTCCTTGTCGCAAAGCAAACCGAATATGAGAATCGTGTAAATAATTAGGAGTACATATACTTACGTAATCCAATTGTTTGTATTCTTCGAATTTCAGTTTAGAAATATGGCGATCAAAACGTTCAAATTCTGTAAAAAAGTCGGCATTTGGAAAATAACTATCAATAATCCCAACGCTATCAAATTTATCTAAAGCCGCCAACATATTGTTATTGGTTTCTTTTATGGCTTTCATATGTCTTGGAGCAACGTAACCACTTGCTCCTATTAATGCAAAATTTTTCATATTCTGTGTACGCTATTATTTTCTAGTTTATATTCTTGGTTGGTTTCTGAACAAAATGCAATTCCGTCTTCATTAAAATGCAACCGATGTCCGTATTCACTTACCCAGCCAATTTGTTTGGAAGGGTTTCCAACGACCAAAGCATAATTTTTTACTTCCTTTGTAACTACTGCTCCTGCTCCTATTAATGAATATTTCCCGATGATATTTCCACAAACTATGGTTGCATTTGCTCCTATGGAAGCTCCTTTTTTTACCAATGTTTTTGCATATTCATTTTTACGATTTACTGCACTTCTAGGGTTGATTACATTGGTAAAAACCATTGAGGGACCTAAAAAAACATCATCTTCACAAATAACTCCTGTATAAATTGAAACGTTATTTTGAACCTTTACATTCTCTCCTAAAATCACTTGCGGCGAAACCACTACATTCTGACCTATATTACAACGGTTTCCTATTTCGCAACCTGACATAATATGAGAAAAATGCCATATTTTAACATGGTTTCCAATTTTACAACCTTCATCGATTACTGCCGTTTCGTGTGAAAAATAGTTTTTATTCATTTCTTATAAAATCATTCCCGCTGCAACGGTTTCATGAGTAGCATCGTCTATTAAGATAAAACTTCCTGTAATACGATTGTCGCGGTATTCATCGATCATTAATGGACGTGTAGTTCTAATTTTTACTCTGGCAATATCGTTCATTGCTAAATCTTTGTTTTCCTCTTCACGAGCATAGGAATTAATGTCTATTTTATAAAGCACTTCTTTTATCATTGCTTTCTGCTCGTTGGAAGTATGCATAATTGTATATTTTGCTCTAGGTCTAGCAGAGCTATTATTCAGCCAACAAATCATGGTATCAAATTCCTGAACGGCTTCGGGTTTGTTGGTGGTTTTTACAATCATATCTCCCCTGCTTATATCTATATCGTCCTCTAAAGTAATGGAAACTGACATAGGTGCAAAAGCTTCTTTTACTTCACCATCAAAAGTATCGATGGTTTTAATTTTTGAAGTAAATCCTGAAGGCATTACGGTAACATCATCTCCAGGTCTGTAAATACCACTTGCTACTCTTCCTGCATAACCTCGGTAATCTATAAAGCCTTCACGTTGTGGACGCAATACGGTTTGTACTGGAAAACGAGCATCAATTTTATTAATATCGCTACTAATATGCATGGTTTCTAAAGTACTTAACAAAGGGCTTCCTTGATACCATTTCATATTTTCTGATGCATTTACTACATTGTCTCCTAACAAAGCACTTATAGGTTTAAAACGAATATCTTTAACTAATAGTTTTGATGAAAATTCTTCGAACTGATTAATGATATTGTTATACACTTCTTCCGAAAAATCTACCAAATCCATCTTATTAATACAAACAATTAAATGTGGAATTTGCAATAAAGAAGCAATAAATGCATGACGTTTGGTTTGTTCAATCACACCGTGTCTTGCATCTATTAGAATTATAGCAACATTTGCTGTAGATGCACCCGTCACCATATTACGAGTATATTGAATATGTCCTGGTGTATCTGCAATGATAAACTTACGTTTGGGGGTGGTAAAATAACGGTAGGCTACATCTATGGTAATTCCTTGTTCGCGTTCATCCCGTAGACCATCGGTAAAAAGTGCCATATCTATACCGTCATGACCTTTTTTCTTACTGGTATTTTCTATGGACTCTAGTTGATCTTCAAAAATAGATTTAGAATCGTATAAAAGTCTTCCTATTAAGGTACTTTTTCCGTCATCTACACTTCCTGCTGTAGTGAATCTTAATAGTTGGTTATTATCTAGTTGCATAATTTAGTTTCTTTTTTCTGGTTTCAAGTTCGATTTCAAATTCAATTTCAGGTTCTTCATTAAAAGTATCCCTGACGCTTTCTATCTTCCATTGCACTTTCGCTTCGCTTATCATCGCTACGATCACCACGTTCTGTTTTTCGCATTGCTGAAACTTCTAAAGCAATTTTAGCCAAGGTATCTGCATCCGATTCTATACCTCCTGTTATGGTGATATCTCCTAAAGTTCTAAAACGGATTTTTTTTGAATGAATTTCCTCTCCTTCTTCCAATTTTAAATGTTCCGAAACTGGAATCCACGATCCGCTACGCCAAACCACTTCTCTTTGATGTGCAAAATAAAGTGATGGTATTTTAATATTTTCTCTTTGTATATAATTCCAAACATCCATTTCGGTCCAATTGCTAATTGGGAAAGCTCTAAAATGCTCTCCTTCAAAATGTTTTCCGTTTAATAAATTCCATAATTCCGGACGTTGATTTTTTGGATCCCATTGTCCAAAATCATCTCTGTGTGAAAAGAACCGTTCTTTTGCCCTTGCTTTTTCTTCGTCTCTTCGCCCACCACCAATTGCACAATCTACTTTATTACTTTCAATAGCGTCTAATAAAGTGGTGATTTGAAGCGAGTTACGAGTTGCGTTTTTACCTTTTTCCTCCGCCACGCGACCTTGGTCGATGGATTCTTGTACAGATCCTACAATTAACTGAACACCCAATTCTTTTACCAAATCGTCTCTAAATTGAATGGTTTCTGGAAAATTATGTCCCGTATCTACGTGCATAAAAGGAAAAGGTATTTTTGATGGGTAAAACGCCTTTCTCGCTAAATGGGATACCAAAATGGAATCTTTTCCACCCGAAAATAAAATTACAGGGTTTTGAAATTGTGCCCATACTTCACGTAAAATGTAAATGGCTTCCGACTCTAGTTCGTCTAAATAATTTAAGTAATACTTACTCATTTTGTTTTTTTAATTTATTATATCTTCCCAATTTCACTTACTGAGCTTGTCGAAGATATTGTGCTTAAATCCTAATTCTCATTCGGTAACTGAGCTTGCCGAAGTAACCATTTATTTTTAACAAACTTCAACACTTTTTCTACAGCTTCTTCAACAGTTGTGTTTTCAGTTTCAATTAGTACATCTGGATTTTCAGGTGCTTCATAAGGAGCATTAATTCCTGTAAAATCTTTAATTAAACCTTTTCTTGCTTTTGCATACAAACCCTTGGTATCTCTGCGTTCACATTCTTCCACAGAAGTATCTACAAAAATCTCGACGAAATTAACACTTTTAACAGTATTTTTTATCATTTCTCTATCCTTTTTATAAGGCGAAACAAAAGCTGCTAAAACTATTAAACCAGCATCAACCATTAAGTTAGCAACTTCGGCTATTCTTCTAATATTTTCAGTTCGGTCTTCGGGTGAAAAGGTGAGGTTGTTATTTAATCCTTTTCGAACATTATCACCATCTAATGTGTAGGTATGTAATCCTTTTTCAAATAAAGCTTTTTCTACTGCATTAGCAATGGTAGATTTTCCAGATCCTGAAAGTCCCGTAAACCAAAGTAAAAAAGAAGGATGACTTTTTAAACTACTCCGCTCCTTTTTAGTTATTTGAAACTGATGTGGAATGATATTTTCTTGCATTGTTTTATGGTTTAGGGTTTGTGGTTTGAGATTTTTAAAAGATTTCGAGACATTTAGGTTTTGTTTTTTGATTTCATTTATCGCTTTTTAAAATATTTTCGTATTCTTCCCAAAGGCATTTTTAACCACAATCGTTCGTGGAAATAATACAAGGCAAATTTAGTAAATAACTCTATTAACGAAATATAAACAGCTCCTTCATAATTATCTAAAATGGCTCCAGAGATTATAAACGTAGCAACCGTCGCAACTGCTCTCCATGATATGGATTTAAAAAAAGTGAGCTTTTTTGAAACTAGTTTGTTTCGTAATATTTTTTGCCAAACCCGTTCGTGAACATAATAAATTGCTAACTTCACAACAAACTCTATCAAGCCTATTTGAACTGCAGATTCTATACTGCATTGTCCCGAAGAACAGGTAATTAGTAATACAATTAAAACGGTATCTGTGGTAGCAACAATTCTCCAAGAAATACCTTTTAACAGGCTTCGTATATGAGATTCTTCTTTATATTCCACCTTCAACAGTTACTAAAAAATACGGATTTAATAAATTTTCTTTGTTATACTGAAGGGGTTTTTGAGTTTCATTATTGATTACTTTTACTCCTGCTGCTTGACAAATTGCTTGTCCTGCTGCCGTGTCCCATTCCATTGTGGGTGCCAATCTTGGATAAATATTTGCTCTCCCTTCTGCTACTAAACAAAATTTTAAAGAACTTCCTTTTGAAACGATTTCAACTGAATTTTCTTTTTCAATTTCTGAAATAAAATTCTTGGTATCCTCATTTAAATGCGATCGACTTCCTACAATTTTTACTACGGAAGGGGTTTTGGTTTCAGGTTGTATTTCGGAAGCATTTTCAAATATTTCAGAAACAGAAACATCTTCATCTTTCAAGGTGATTTTGTATGCTTTTGAAGCATCTGTAGAAGTAAAATACAATTCCTTTGAAACGGGAACATAAATAATACCCAACACCGGATTTCCATTTTCAACTAAGGCAATATTTACGGTAAATTCGCCATTTCGTTTAATAAATTCTTTGGTGCCATCCAAAGGGTCAACAATCCAACATTGCTTCCAATCTTTACGTTTCGAATAATCTAATTGCTTATTTTCTTCACTTATAATAGGTATGGGCGTATTTTTAAGATAATTATTTATAATATCATTAGCGTTTTTATCTGCTAAAGTTAAAGGAGAATCGTCTTTTTTTGTTTCTACTTTAATGGGAGAAGCATAGACTTTTAAAATTTCTTTTCCTGCTTCAATAGAGGCACGGATGGCAATGGTTAGGTTGTTTTTCATTAAGTATAAATTCAGTTTTCAAATATACATTAAAATAGACGTAAAATTTCTTGTTTTGCTCATTTCATAAATAAATCCCAAACAATTTTTTAAGACCATTTTTACTATTATTTTTGTACTTTAATTTAATAAAAATTAATTGTATTTTTTCTTGATTGTTTTTAATTAATCAAGAATAGAAAATTTAAAAAACAGAATAATGAAACATATATTTTTACTATTAACTACTTTATCTATTATTTCCTGTCAGACAGATAGTACCAATTATCAACTCGAAGGAAAAGCTTTTGGTTTTTCAGACGGTGAAAAGGTTTATGTTTACCAGATAGATAAGAACAATCAATCTAAAATCATAGATTCGCTTACCGTTAACGGCGAAAAGTTTAGTGGTAGTTTTCCTAAATCTGAAGAATTGGCTATCAATTATCTTCAAACAAAAAGTGTAAATGGAAACGTAATCTTTTTTCCTGAAAACACCAATTTAAAAGCAACAATTTATAAGGACAGTATAGCTGCTTCCTTTGTTACAGGAGGAAAGCAAAATGAAGCCTACAAAAAATACTACGATAAAATGAAGGCTTTTAACCAACAAAGAATAGCTAATAACGAACTTTTTAAACAAGCAAGAAGAGACCAAAACACTCAATTAGCTGCCGAATTACAAGCAAAAAATATAGAATTAACAGACCAAGAAAATGCTTATAAAATTTTATATGTTTCTGAAAATCCAAATTCACTTTTTTCTGTTATTTTATTAAGCCAGATGTTAAATAAAAAGGAAATTTCTTCTGTTGATGCAGCAACTTTAAGTAGTAAATTTAGCCCTAAAGTAGCAGCAACCTCATTGGCAAAAAAGTTAACTTTTTCAATTAACTCTGCTAAAAATGCAGACATTGGTGGAAAAGCTCCAGAATTTTCTGCCAAAACTCCTGAAGGTAAAACATTAGCCCTAAAAGATGTTTTAGGAACCTATACCATTATCGATTTTTGGGCCTCTTGGTGTAAACCTTGTCGTAGAGAAAACCCAAATGTAGTTCGTGTTTATAATAAATATCACGAAAAAGGACTTAATATTATTAGTGTTTCTTTAGACAAAGCGGGACAGGAAGATCGTTGGATAAAAGCTATCGAAGATGATCATATGACTTGGAACCATGTTTCAAACCTACGAGGTTGGAGCGATCCCATAGCACAACAATACAGTGTACGGTCTATTCCTGCCACTTTCTTATTAGATATAGATGGAAAAATTATTGCAAAGAATTTAAGAGGTACAGCCTTAGAAACTAAAATAGCATCATTGTTGGGAGGAGAGTAAACTCTTTACGTTTATTATTACTCAGAGTTGCACAGAGAATCACAGAGCTACACAAAGGATATAGCAAAAAGCTTTGAACATAAAAGACGGGCTAGGTTTTAAAACCTAGCCCGTCTTTTTAGTTGAAAAAACTATATATTATATTCTTAAAAACTCAATAATCCCGAAACTTTAGTAATATCTAAATTATTATTAAATCTTACCCAACTTCATCAAAACAAATAAAGCAATAATTGGAATTGCTAACACGATTACAATCCACAATTGGGCTTCTAAAATACTAGGTACAAACAATATAGTTAATACATAACCAGCAATTGCTCCACCAAAATGAGCATCATGACCTATGTTTCCTAATTGTTTTTTCATTCCGTAAATGGAGTATAACAAATATAAAATTCCGAATAACCAGGCTTTAATTGGTAGGGCAAAAAACAAGTATAAATTCATATTAGGATATAACATTATGGAAGCATACAATACTCCCATCACAGCACCACTCGCACCAATAGCATTATAGTGATATTCATCTTTATGAAAATAGAACGATAATATATTTCCTACTAGTAAACTAACAAAATAGATAATTAAAAACTTTACAAACCCAACAGTCATAATCACCACATCAGCAAAAAAATACAACGTTAGCATATTAAATATAAGGTGTGAAAAATTGGCGTGTAAAAATCCTGAAGACAACATTCGTATTTGTTCCCCTCTTCTTATGGCACCAATATTGAATTTGTATTTCTCAAAGAAGGTAAAATCTTCAAACCCTTTCATCGAAAATAACACATTAGCAATAATAATTCCGAGCGTGGCAAAATGAGGCATATTATTCATAGGATAACTTCTTTATTTATGTGCTAAAATTAGTTAGTTTTGTGCGAACAAAAAAGTAATTTCTCTTTCAAATAACAATGCAATTATTAGCTTATATTTTAATTTACCCAATTGTTTGGTTTCTTTCCATTTTACCAACAAGAGTGCTATATTTTTTCTCTTCAATTTTATATCTTTTTATATTTTATATTATTGGTTACCGAAGAAAAGTAGTAAGAGCTAATTTAAAATTATGTTTTCCTGAAAAAACAGAAGCTGAAATTAAAGCTATTGCTAAAAAATTCTATTTGCATTTTTGTGATATGATTTTTGAATCTATTAAATCCTTAACCATTTCTGAAACTGAAATAAAAAGAAGATTTCAATTTACTAATATTGAAGAAATTCAAAACCTTGAAAAAAACAATAAAAGTATCATGCTTATGTGTGCTCATTACGGTAGTTGGGAATGGATTTTTATACTTCAGAAATACATGAAAAACGATGGTTATGCAGTTTACAAACGTTTAGAAAATAAATATTTTGATAAATTAGTAAAGAAGATTCGTGCCAAATACAATACGTATTTAATTACTACTAAAAAAACAGTTCTAACAATTAGAAATTTAAACAACGAAGGTAAAATTGCTAATTTTGGTTTTTTATCAGACCAATCGCCCAAAGCTGAAAAAGCCAAATATTGGAGAAATTTTATGGGTGTAAAGGTACCTGTTTATACTGGGGCTGAATCTTTAGCAAAAGAATTAGATATGTCGGTGATGTTTTTTAGAACCAGAAAAGTTAAAAGGGGCTATTACGAAACTACTTTTAAAACAATTGCTTTAGATGCTAATAAATATAAAGATTTTGAAATTACCGATCTTTTCTTCGATTATTTGGAAGAAATTATTTACAAAGAACCCGCTTATTATTTATGGACTCACAAACGTTGGAAACATCGAGATAAAGTTCCAAAAGAATTTCAGTAAAATCAGCTAGTTACAACTCGAACCAAGAATCTTCTAAAGGGGAAGCAATTTCATTTTTATGAACATACTTTCCATCTACAGATTTATAATCTTTTACCCAATCTTCATAATTTTCGGCTAAAGAAATAATGCTATCGCAAACATATTTAATCTCCTCATTTGTAGTTGTTGGATGAATTGAAAAACGAACCCAACCCGGTTTGTATTCGCAGGTTCCATCTTCTAATTTGCCAATAATCTCATCAGATTTTTGATGGTCTATTTTTAATAAATGATGTCCATAAGTTCCAGCACAGCTACAACCTCCTCGCGTTTGAACTCCAAAACGATCGTTTAATATTTTAACAGCTAGTTCGTGATGAAGGTTTCCTATTAAAATTGAAATTACTCCCAAACGATGTTCATTATGGCTTGAAAGAATCTTTACTCCCAAATGAGGTTTCAATCTATCAAATATGTAAGAAACCAATTCTTCTTCACGCTCCATCATTTTCCGAACGTTCATTTTTTCTTTCAACTTAACTGCCAAGGAAGTTTTTATAACTTGTAAAAACCCTGGGGTTCCTCCATCTTCTCGGTCTTCAATATTATCTAAAAATTTATGATCTCCCCAAGGTGTAGTCCAACTTACCGTTCCTCCACCTGGACAATCGGGTACCATATTATGATACATTTTTTTATTGAAAATCAGAATTCCGTTGGTTCCTGGTCCTCCTAAAAATTTATGAGGTGAAAAGAAAATCGCATCCAAATAAGCTTCCGGATCTGCAGGGTGCATATTAATAGAAACATAGGGTGCAGAACAGGCAAAATCTACAAAGCAAAGTCCATTATTTTGATGCATTACTTTTGCCACTTCGTGATAGGGAGTTGTAATTCCTGTTACGTTAGAACATGCAGTTATCGAGGCAATTTTTGTTTTATAATCTTTATATTCTTCAACTAATTCTTTTAAATTTTTAACAGAGAAAAGTCCGTTTTCATCACTTGGGACAATAACAACTTTGGCTATGGTCTCTAACCATGAAGTTTGGTTACTGTGATGTTCCATATGTGAAATAAAAACCACTGGTCTGTCTTTTTCGGGAATGGAAATTGAACCTTTTAAATTCTCGGGAATTTTAAATCCCAAAATACGTTGAAATTTATTAACAGCACCTGTCATTCCCGTTCCTGCTGGAAGAAAAACATCTTCTTCTAAATGTGCATTTACGTGTTGTTTTATAATTTTTCTAGCTTCGTGGTAAGCCAAAGTCATTACGGTTCCACTTACGGTAGTTTCGGTGTGAGTATTAGCTACAAAAGGACCAAATTGTTTAAACATTTTTTTTTCAATGGGTCCGTATAAACGCCCACTTGCCGTCCAATCTACATAGACTATTTTTTTGCTTCCAAAAGGAGATTCAAAGGTTTGGTCTATTCCAATAATATTCTTTCTAAACTCACTAAAATAAGATTCCAATTCAGTATTTTTTATTTCAGTAGCCATAACTTAAATTTTTGCAATTGTTTTTATTTCGCCAATAATTCTGTCTGCTAGTTCGTCAGCTTCAGCTTGTGATTTAGCTTCAGTGTAAATTCTAATAATTGGTTCGGTATTCGATTTTCTTAAATGAACCCAGTTTTCAGCAAAATCTATTTTTACTCCATCAATAGTGTTAATTTCCTCATTAGCATATTTTTCTTCCATAGCTTTCAGAAGAGCATCTACGTTTAATTGAGGGGTTAATTGTATTTTCTTTTTACTCATAAAGTACGATGGATATGTCTTTCTTAGTGTGCTAACAGACATTCTTAAATCTGCTAAATAACTCAAAAACAAAGCAATTCCCACCAAACTATCTCTTCCGTAGTGTAATTCTGGATAGATGACACCTCCGTTTCCTTCGCCACCAATTACGGCGTTAGCTTCTTTCATTTTTACCACCACATTTACTTCACCAACGGCACTTGCGGTGTAAGTTCCTCCGTGTTTTTGGGTAATATCACGCAATGCCCGAGAAGACGACATATTGGATACTGTATTTCCTGGAGTGTTTTGCAAAACGTAATCGGCAACGGCAACCAAAGTATATTCCTCGCCAAACATCTCTCCTTTTTCATCTACAAAAGCAAGTCTATCCACATCGGGATCTACGACAATTCCGAAGTCGGCGTGTTCATCGACTACCATTTTCATTAAATCGCCCAAATGCTCTTTTAAAGGTTCTGGATTGTGAGGAAATTCTCCAGTTGGATTACAAAATAGTTTTACAGGATGCACGCCCAATCTTTCTAATAAAGCAGGAACTGCAATCCCTCCTGTGGAA
>JALWUJ010000154.1 GCA_027080135.1 Flavobacteriaceae bacterium
TGTATGAGGTTTTAGATAAAGACGGAAGTCATTTAGCAGTATTGTATGCTGATTTCTTTCCAAGAGAAAGTAAAAGAAGTGGAGCTTGGATGACTTCATTCCGGGATCAAAATAAATACGACGGAATAGAACAACGTCCATTGGTGAGTATCGTATGTAATTTTACTAAACCAACCTCTACCAAACCTTCACTTCTAACATTTAATGAAGTTACTACCCTATTCCATGAATTTGGTCATGCTTTGCACGGAATTTTTGCAAATGGCTATTTTGAAAGTCTAAGTGGCACATCCGTATATTGGGATTTCGTTGAACTTCCTTCTCAATTGATGGAAAATTGGTGTTACGAAGAAGAATGTTTACATTTGTTTGCAAAGCATTATGAAACTAACGAACTTATTCCAATTGAATTGGTACAACGCATTAAAGACTCAGTAAACTTTTTAAGTGCTTATCAAACGGTAAGACAAATTAGCTTAGGTCAACTTGATATGGCTTGGCATAATTTATTCAAAATACCGGATTGCTCGGTTTATGAATTTGAACACGAAGCAAATAAAAACACTTCTTTATTCCCTGAAAACAAAAAAACGCTAACTTCTACTCAATTCTCTCATATTTTTGCCGGAGGATATAGTGCGGGATATTACAGTTATAAATGGGCTGAAGTACTGGAATCTGATGCTTTTGAATACTTTAAAGAAACGGGAATTTTCAACACAGAAACCGCCTTGAAATTTCGTAAAAATATTTTAGAAAGAGGAGGAAGCGAACACCCGATGAGTTTATACAAAAAATTTAGAGGACATGAGCCTAACACCAAAGCTTTACTTAGAAAAAGTGGATTAATTTAACCCAAATTACGCAATAGGTTTCGTTATGAAAATTCAAAACACAATAAATCAGGGGTTTATGTTCGCAGGGCATAGCATGGCTATGGTCAAGAAAATAAATTAACGTGAGTTTTGGATAAGGAATTTCCACTGAATCCATATAAATGGCTAGATTTCAACATAAAAAAACAAAAGACTAACGGGTTAGTTTAAGTGTTTTTTAGGAGGAAATATGGCTGTTTATATGGGTTTCCTTTGGATTTATTCTTTTTACTCTATTCTGCGTTGTAAGTTTTTAAAGTGAATACTCCTGCAAAACTACGCCTTGACTAGAATAAAAAGAATAAACAGTGTGTATTCCTTATCCAAAACTCACGTTAATTAGTAAAACGACTGATTTGCAGTAGTTTGAATTTGTAATAGAAATACTGTTGCGTAATTTGGGTTTAACCGAATTATTCATTAGAAACATGAATTAAAGAGGTTAAAAATATTTCAAATTCATAGATTAATGAATCGTAAATCAACTAACTTCTCTCGA
Organism: Flavobacteriaceae bacterium; assembly: GCA_027080135.1. Taxonomy (GTDB): domain Bacteria; phylum Bacteroidota; class Bacteroidia; order Flavobacteriales; family Flavobacteriaceae; genus Marifrigoribacter. The sequence goes on from JALWUJ010000154.1 coordinate 1,375, forward strand.
TTCGTCAGGATTTAGCAACAGAGTACTTAGGGTATCCTCAAAAAGTTCAGATTGAGAAATTATTTTCATGAGCGAGTTTAATGATGTTAACAACAAATACAATCATCCCTATCCATGCTTCGGATGTATTTTTCAATTTAGCTTTAACCTCATTTAGTCTGTATCCTTGTTTTGCTTGTCCAAACTTTCCTTCAATATGATTACGTTCGTTAAACTCTATTTTTGCTTTTCTTTTATCTAGAGCAATCTTTTTCGTAGGTCTTCCTTTAGGTTTTGCTGTTATTCTGATGTTTCTTTCTTTGCACCATTTTCTGTTTTCATTAGTAGCATAAATTTCATCTGCTTGTATTAATTCAGGATAATACCCAAATAGTCCTTTGTATGCTTCTGCCTGTCTTTGTAAATCATGCGACTCGTTGTATGCATCCCAACTCAATGTATCTATTCGGGCATATCCATCAATGAGACTTAATCCGATTTTTGAGCCAAATTCTACTTTCTTATTTCCTTGTTTTCCTCTTACTATTGGACGGACATGTGGTTGGGATATGCTTACTATTCTATCTGCAACGGTATGTTTTCTTTCATCGTACATTTCTTGTTGTTGATAATAGAGGGTAGTAATAATCATGAGCTGTCTTTGATATTTAAAACTCAAAGGAAATTCCTCTCCTTGTATTTTATCCAACATTTTATCGATATGTCCAAGGTTGCGCTTTACGCCATTAAGTTGTAATCTAACTGCTTTACGGATTTCTTTGGCGGATTTCTTTTTCTTTTTTGAGGTATTCAAATACTTCTTTCTGAGTTCTTTTCGATATGTTCTTGGCTTTGTGTTTAAACCGCTTTTAGGGTAAAGAAGGTCAATGATTTTTTCTGTTTTTTCTCTTGCTGAATTTAATAAATCCAAATCATTGGGATATTTGATATATTGATCTGCAACGGTAGCATCTATCTGTAATTTTCCTTTGTTCGGAATATCTTCTCCATCTGGTTCTGTTTGTTTTTCGGGAAAAGCTATTCGCAGAATGGTATCATTAAACTCTGTAAAAGTTTGAGACCCCATTCTTTTTCGTATTTCTACAAATAAAGTCGGAGAAAATAATGGCTCACTGTGATAAGTTTCCAGCCCTAAAAAATATTGCATTGAAGGATTTTCCTGGATTATTAATATTACATCTTCATCACTAAGATTTAAAAGATGCTTAATAATCATCGCTCCAATAACTACACGGGCGTTAATAGATTTTCTTCCCTTATCCGGTGATACATTTTTGTAGTATATTTGTGCCAAAGTATCCCATGGTAACAAGGCTGCTAATTTTACCCATCTGTTTTCAGGTGAAATTTTAAACTCAAAAGACGAAATAAATTCTTCTATTTTTAGCTGCTTTTCAGAAATATAATCAATCATAAATGCAAGGTTATTTGCCAAATATATAAATAACCCTGCATTTAAACAAGCGTTTTTTATTTAATTTAGCTTATTTTACTGGTATTTTAGACTTTTTGAGGACACCCTATTTAGGACGGGATTGTTAACATATATAT